>JBAUTA010001104.1:0-4101 GCA_049581985.1 Kovacikia sp. | reverse complement strand
TCCCTACGCTCATCGGATCTTTGAACAACTGTTAGGTGCCCCAACTGGTACAGTCCGAAATGGCACTCCTCTGGAAGACTTTGGAGGCGGACATCCCGACCCAAATCTCGTCTATGCTCATGACCTGGTGAAGATCATGTTCGGCGAAAATGCCCTAGATTTTGGAGCCGCATCCGATGGGGATGGCGATCGCAACATGATTTTGGGTCGTCAATTTTTCGTCAATCCTAGTGATAGCCTTGCAGTGCTTGCGGCTAATGCCACTCTGATTCCTGGATACAAGGATGGGTTAGCAGGCATTGCCCGTTCAATGCCCACCAGTCAGGCTGCCGATCGAGTGGCAGCTAAACTTGGGATAGATTGCTACGAAACGCCAACCGGTTGGAAGTTTTTCGGTAATCTGTTAGACGCTGGAAAAGCCACCCTCTGCGGCGAAGAAAGTTTTGGCACGGGGTCCAACCATATCCGTGAAAAAGATGGACTGTGGGCGGTGTTGTTCTGGTTAAACATTCTGGCAGTACGCCAGCAATCCGTTGAGCAAATCATTCAGGAACATTGGCAGACTTACGGACGCAATTATTACTCACGTCATGATTACGAGGCGATAGACAGCGATCGCGCCCATACCTTAATGGATAATGTGCACAAACTTATGCCCACCTTAAAGGGACGAACATTTGGGCATTACGAAGTTGAATTCATCGATGATTTCAGCTACACCGATCCCATTGATGGCAGCGTAAGTCAAAATCAGGGCGTTCGCATTGGCTTTACCGATGGTTCTCGCATCGTCTTTCGCCTGTCCGGTACAGGTACTCACGGAGCAACGTTGAGAGTTTACCTGGAAAGTTATGAACCGGATCTTGCGAAGCAATCCCTTAACCCACAAATTGCCTTGAAAGACTTGATTGAGATCGCGGATGAAATAGCTCATATCCGAGAACTGACAGGCATGAAAAAACCGACCGTCATTACCTGATTGAGAAGGGCATGCCAAAGATGGGTGTGCCCTTTATTGTTCTAACCAAATCTGGTGAAACCTATGGACACAACCATTCAAACCATTCACGCTAGAGAAATTCTAGATTCTCGTGGTAATCCCACTGTTGAAGTCGATGTTGTGTTGGCAGACAACAGCAAGGGACGGGCAGCAGTCCCATCTGGTGCGTCTACCGGGAGTCGAGAAGCCCTGGAACTGCGAGATGGTGACTCCGGTCGCTACAGTGGTAAGGGCGTTCTGAAAGCGGTTGCCAATGTTAATGGGGCGATCGCCACTTTACTGAAGGGAATGGATACAACCGACCAGAGCGCGGTCGATCAAAAAATGCTGAACCTGGACGGCACTGAGTATAAGAGCAACCTGGGAGCGAATGCTATCCTGGGTGTTTCGATGGCAGTTGTCCGTGCAGCTGCCACAGCTCAGAATCAACCACTCTATCAATACCTTGGTGGCCCTGAAGCGAGTCTTCTACCCGTACCCTGTTTTAATATTCTGAACGGCGGTGTTCATGCGGACAACAGTGTAGACTTTCAGGAGTTTATGATTGCTCCAGTTGGTGCCTCCACCTTTGCCGATGCGTTGCAGATGGGAGCAGAGGCTTACCATGCACTCAAAGCAATTCTGAAGCAAAAAGGCTACAGCACTGGGGTTGGCGACGAGGGCGGCTTTGCACCCGATCTGAAAGCGAATGTGGAAGCGATTGAACTCATTCTGCAAGGGATCGAAAAAGCTGGACTGAAGCCGGGAGAGCAGATTGCGATCGCCCTTGACCCTGCGGTCACTGAGTTATGCCAGGACGATGGTACTTACTTATTCTTTAAGTCCGACCAGAGCCGCAAAACGTCTGAAGAAATGATTTCCCTGTGGGAAAGCTGGGTCAACCAGTTTCCGCTTATCTCCATCGAAGATGGCTTGGGCGAAAGCGATTGGGAGGGTTGGAAAGACCTGACCAGGCGACTGGGCGATCGCATTCAGTTGGTCGGGGATGATGCCTTTGTTACCAATCCCAAGATCATCAAACAGGCGATCGCGGATGGCGTAGGCAACTCCTCCCTTATTAAAGTGAACCAGATTGGCTCTGTAACTGAAACTCTCAACGCCATCAATGACTCGAAAGCAGGCGGCTATACCTGCATGGTTAGCCACCGTTCTGGTGAGACCCCTGACGATTTTATTGCCGATCTCGTTGTTGCAACCGGCGTCGGTCAGATTAAATCCGGTGCGCCTTGCCGGGGTGAGCGTCTGGCGAAATATAACCAGTTGCTCCGGATTGAGGAAGAACTAGGGACGAGGGCGCAATATGCGGGTATGTCGGTCTTTAAAGCGACCCAACCGATTGCCTGATCCTACTTACCGCAAAGTGCGAAGAATCAAGCAGTCCTTCGCACCCATCTTCACAACTGTGATTGAGAGCTGAGACATATGAATAGTGGCAAATTGAAATTTGAAGTATCGGAGGACATTAAAGCACTGATCCCTGAGGAGAAGCTGACAATGCTCATCAAAACGTTTAATCAATTTGACTTGAATCAGGACGGCAAAATCGGAGTCGATGAATTCTTCAACTTTTCCTTAGCAAAAGAGAAAGCTTGTTTGCTCAAGAAGTTTGAAACATTGGATGCGGATCAGGATGGTTTCATTGATTTTGAAGAGTTTGTGGTTGCAACTGAACCGAACTTCCTCATTCTCAAAAGGTTCCGTGAACTAGACCTGGATCGAAATGGGCTGCTTTCGATTGAAGAAGCGATCAGCATCGCTAATCGACTTGTTTTACCCCTCAGTACATCACAAATTCAAAGCATCATGAGCGAGGTTGATCGCGACGGTGATGGGCAAATCACCTACTACGAATATCTAGGAGCGATCGCTCATATCGGCTTCCAGTAATTCGAGGTCTAGCAAAGCTCATTTCCGATTAACTGACTTTAGCCTCTGAAGTTCAATTTTTCCCTTCGCACACTTGCTGAGAATGAACGAGGTTTGTATGGATACCAAAGAACTCTGGCAACGCTACGAAGACTGGCTCTATTACCACGAAGGTCTGGACTTCTACCTGGATGTGAGCCGGATGCGGTTTGACGACGCGCTGGTTGAGACCCTGAAGCCAAAATTTGAAAAGGCGTTTAAAGATATGGAAGCGCTGGAAGGCGGTGCGATCGCCAACCCTGACGAAAACCGTATGGTAGGGCACTATTGGCTGCGCGATCCCGACTTGGCTCCTGCTCATTTAAGAAAAGAAATCGTAGATACCTTGAATGACATCGAAGCCTTTGCCCAGAAAGTGCACACTGGCACAATTCATCCGCCTGAAGCCCCCAAATTTACTAATATTCTGTCGATCGGCATTGGTGGTTCTGCCCTGGGTCCAGAGTTTGTGGCAGAGGCACTGGCTCCCGATTTCCCGCCCATGTCAATTCACTTCATTGATAACACTGATCCCGCAGGCATTGATCGCGTATTGCATCGCCTGAAGGATCACCTTAAGAGCACCCTGATCATCATTACCAGCAAATCCGGCGGCACACCTGAAACACGTAATGGCATGTTGGAGGTGAAGCATGTTTACGAACAACAGGGGTTACATTTTCCGTCCCATGCCGTTGCCATCACCGTTCCTGGCAGCAAAATGGACGAACTGGAGCGGATGGAAGGCTGGCTAGCCGAGTTTCCCATGTTTGATTGGGTGGGAGGACGCACCTCCGAAATGTCGGCAGTCGGTTTGCTGGCCGCATCTCTTCAGGGCATTGACGTTCGATCGCTTTTAGCAGGTGCAAAGGAAATAGATGCGGCAACCCGTATACCTGACATCAAGCGTAATCCGGCGGCGCTGTTAGCCCTTGCCTGGTACGCTGCCGGCAATGGCAAAGGCGAGAAAGATATGGTGATGCTGCCCTACAAAGACAGCCTGCTGCTGTTTTCTCGTTACTTGCAGCAATTGGTGATGGAATCTCTGGGTAAGGAAAAAGATCTGGACGGTAACACAGTTCACCAAGGCATTGCCGTTTATGGTAACAAAGGCTCTACCGATCAGCACGCCTACGTGCAACAACTGCGAGACGGGGTGCCGAACTTCTTTGCCACCTTCATTGAAGTACTGGAAG
>JBAUTA010001103.1:0-3106 GCA_049581985.1 Kovacikia sp. | reverse complement strand
GTTTAATATCGGGAACTCTAATCAGCAACAGAATCGAGATCCCTTCTCATATTTTCTTCATAAAGAATTCTCGATTGGTTAATCTTTATTCTTCTTGTTTTAGAGAGGATAAAGAATTAAGGTGCTGAATGCACAGTGTGAAATCTCTAGACACCTATTTGGTAGGTAAGGCTGCGAATGCATCAGGCTGATTGGATTGTGATCGAAACAGTGGAAGGTGAGTTTAACCCCACTCAACTCCACCACAAAGAGACTGTATTTACACTCAGTAACGGATACCTGGGAACCCGTGGGTCTTTTGAGGAAGGCTATCCGGGCGATCGTCCCGCCACCCTGATTAATGGAGTTTATGACAGTGTGCCTGTCGCAGTCACCGAACTGGCCAATTGTCCCAACTGGCTACCCCTGGTGATCATGGTTGGTGGAGAACGGTTTCGCCTGGATCAAGGCAAAATCCTAAGCTACAAGCGCTGGTTAGACCTGCACCGGGGGATCCTCAGCCGTGATCTGCGCTGGCAAAGCCCGCTCGGACACCAGTTGGATTTGCGCTTCGATCGCTTCATAAGTTTGGCAGATGAACATGTTCTTGCCCTTCGTTGCCATGTCAAGTCGATCAACTATACAGGCCCCGTTGAAGTTCATACCAGCTTGAATGGATATGCCGAGAATGAGGGTCTTCTGCATTGGGATTATCTCGATCAGGCGGGTAGTGATCACTCCATTTGGCTACACGTCCGCAGCCGTCATTCCAAGATTGAACTGGGAATGGCAGCCCGGTTAAACGTGATTGGAGCCAGCGGCGAAACAACCCTCCCTCTTGGGTTTCAAGGATGCCCTACGTTAGTCACCCAGTTCCAAATTGAACCGGAACAGACGATTACCCTGGAGAAAGTGGTAACCGTCTTCACCTCTCGCGATACCCCAACGCCAGTCTCGGTTGCCCAGGAAAAGTTAACCCACCTACCCGACTATGCCACTTTACAGGCTGACCACGAAGCCGCCTGGGCAGCGGTTTGGCAAGTCAACGATATCGTGATTGAAGGGGATTTGTCTGCTCAACTGGCAGTTCGCTATAACCTGTTTCAACTGCTGGCAGTCGCCCCCCGTCACGATCAGCGGGTCAGCATTCCTGCCAAAACGCTGTCTGGCTTTGCCTACCGGGGGCATGTTTTCTGGGATACGGAAATCTTTATCCTTCCTTGCTTGACCTATACACAACCGGAATTAGCCCGGAACCTGTTGACCTACCGATACCATACCCTGGCTGGGGCCCGTCGAAAGGCCAAGGCGGCTGGCTACGAGGGAGCCATGTATGTCTGGGAAAGTGCTGATACCGGGGATGAGGTAACTCCAACCTGGGTTCCCAGGGCAGACGGCGAGGGGCTGGTACGAATCTGGTGTGGTGAAATTGAACTCCACATTAATACAGATGTGGCGTATGCTGCCTGGCATTATTGGCAGGCCACCAACGATCATGACTGGATGCGAAATTGTGGCGTTGAAATGATCCTGGATACGGCTGTGTTTTGGGGCAGCCGGGTGGAGTGGAATGGCGATCGCTACGATCTCAATAATGTCATCGGGCCTGATGAATATCACGAGCAGGTCAACAACAATGCTTTTACAAACATCCTGGTGCGGTGGCACCTGAGGACTGCGCTGCAAGTTTTGGACTGGTTGAGACAGAATGACTCCAGACGAGCAGCGGAATTGGAGCAGCAGCTTGATTTAAATGGCGATCGACTCCATCAATGGCAAGACATTATTCAAAAGATATGGATTGCCCAGGATCCTGACAGTGGCTTAATCGAACAGTTTCAGGGCTTCTTTGATTTGAAAGACCTGGATCTGGAGGATTACGAACCCCGGACGCGCTCCATGCAAGCCATTTTGGGCATTGAAGGGGCAAATCAGCAGCAGGTGCTCAAACAGCCCGATGTCCTCATGGCATTGTATTTGCTGCGGCAGGGATTGTTTCCGAACTCAGGCGGAGAGGGTTTTGGCCTGCCAACCCTACAGGCCAACTGGGACTACTACGTTCCCCGCACGGACCACACTTACGGGTCTTCCCTGGGTCCAGCCGTCCATGCCATCCTGGCCTGCGAACTGAATAAACCCTCTGAGGCTTACGAGCATTTCATGCGCTCTGCTCTGGTCGATCTGGGAGATGTGCGCGGCAATGCGGCTGAAGGGGTTCATGCAGCCTCTACAGGCGGCGTCTGGCAGGCAGTTGTGTTTGGGTTTGGGGGCATTCACCTAACGGAAAAGGGGCCTGTCGCCAATCCCAAGCTGCCAACTGGTTGGACTCGGTTAACGTTTCAGTTCGTTTGGCAGGGAGAGGTTTATAAGTTTGATCTGCGGTCCGAGGAGATGGAGAATCAGGCGGAACTCCCCCATCCTTCATCCCATGTCCTAAATCCCAGATTCCCCACACTCCATCCCCCCCATTCCACGGCCTCCCTCCCTCCGATTCAGGGTGTCATTTTTGATCTGGATGGTGTTCTCACAGACACCTCTGAATTTCACTATCTAGCCTGGAAACGGCTGGCAGAGGAGGAGAAAATCCCCTTCGATCGGGCAATCAATGAGTCCCTGCGGGGGGTCTCTCGGAGAGATTCCTTGCTGCACCTGCTGAATGGGAAATCTGTAACCGCAGATCACTTTCAGGAAATGATGGTGCGCAAGAATGGGTACTATCTGGATTTGATCCGCACAATTACGCCAGACCATCTCTTACCGGGAGTGCTGGATCTGCTGGATGAGTTACGGTCTAGTGGGATTAAGATTGCCCTGGGTTCTGCCAGCAAGAATGCTCAGGAGGTGCTTGCCCGGTTGAACATTTTAGATCGGATGGAGGCGATCGCAGATGGGCATAGCGTCAAAAACTCTAAACCTGCCCCCGATGTGTTCCTCTATGGGGCAGATCAGTTGGGCTTGTCGCCCGCCAACTGCGTGGTCGTAGAAGATGCTGCCTCCGGGGTTGAAGCTGCTTTGCGAGCCGGAATGTGGTCGGTGGGCTTGGGGCCCGCAGAACGGGTGGGGGCTGCCCATATTGTCTTACCTGACTTGCAGGGCGTTCACTGGGCCGATCTGCGCGATAAATTGG
>JBAUTA010001102.1:0-2170 GCA_049581985.1 Kovacikia sp. | reverse complement strand
GGTATGAGATAAAGCAGGATACGGACCTCAAGTAATTCTGAATGCTTGATGCTCCTTGCCCCCCCACCCTGTCAGCGAAAACTTATCCCACATCCCGATTCATCGCCAACCGGGAGATTCATCGCTTCCCTAGGTTCTACTCCAATACTTCTCGGTTAGTGGCGGTTGTTCGCGTCGCGTTCCCGCAGGGTAAGTGCAGCTATAGAAACCAAACCTGCCTCCGCAGGCTAAACTATCCAGAGTCTGCGCAGGCAGACTTTGCTTTTGTAGCCGTGAATTCCATTCGCTGGGGCTTAACTCAGCATCACTCTGGCATTGATTTCCTGCTCCTCTCGAAGGGTTGTAGGGGTTTCATCCCTGTAACCCATTGCCATCTGTGGTGTTTGCTGTTTAAATCTGGGATTAGCCCAAAAACAGCTTGTAAGCTGGGTTTTGGCTCTCATTCCAGTAGCGGTAGCCAAGCGTATTCAGAAAGGCTTGCCAATCCTCCATCTCGTAGGGTGGCACCTGCATTCCCACCACAATGCGCCCATAGTCTGCGCCATTATTGCGGTAGTGAAACAGGCTGATATTCCAGGCGGGACTCATGGAACTGACGAATTTCATCAAGGCACCGGGGCGTTCGGGAAACTCAAAGCGGTAGAGTAGTTCATTGTGAGCCAGGGGGGAGCGTCCACCTACCATGTGACGCAGATGTAGCTTAGTCAGTTCGTCGTCGGTCAAATCCAGGGTTTTGAAGCCACAGACTTCAAACGTACTAGCCATTTTGGCGGCATCGGCGCGGTTTTCGATTTGGACGCCGACAAAAATGTGGGCTTCTTTCTCGTCGGCAATCCGGTAGTTGAACTCGGTCAGGTTGCGCCTGCCAATACATTCACAAAATTTGCGCAGCGTCCCCTGTGCTTCGGGGATCGTGACCGCAAAAATTGCTTCTCGGCGTTCCCCTAACTCTGCCCGTTCGGCCACAAAGCGGAGGCGATCGAAGTTCATGTTGGCCCCACAGGCAACGGCAACCAGCGTTTCTGCCTGAATTTGTTCACGCTCGACGTAGGCTTTAGCGGCGGCGATCGCTAGCGCGCCTGCGGGTTCCAGGATCGATCGGGTGTCTTCAAACACATCTTTAATTGCGGCACAGGTGGCATCTGTATCAACCAGGATGATCTCATCCACATACTGCTGACACAGGCGAAAGGTTTCTTCCCCGACTTCCCGCACTGCCACACCATCGGCAAACAAGCCGACCTGGGGCAGCCGCACCCGCTTTCCGGCTTGCAGGGATTGATACATCGCATCCGCATCCACAGGTTCCACACCGATAATTTTGATGTCAGGCCGAATGCGCTTAACATAGGCTGCAATCCCGGAGATTAAGCCGCCACCCCCGATCGCGACAAAAATGGCATGGATGGGCTGTTGATATTGGCGCAGGATTTCCATGCCGATGGTTCCCTGGCCAGCTATTACCTCCGGATCATCAAATGGATGAATGAAGGTCAGCCCTTTTTCTACCTCCAGTTGGCGGGCATAGGCATAGGCATCATCGTAGGTATCTCCATACAGCACGACCTCCCCCCCCCTGGCCCTGACCGCATCGACCTTGACCTGGGGAGTCGTGACAGGCATCACGATAAACGCCCGACTGCCAAGCTGGCGGGCACCCAGAGCAACCCCCTGGGCATGGTTGCCCGCGGAGGCGGCAATCACACCCTGCGCCAGCAGATCGGGGGGTAGGTTTGCCATCTTGTTATACGCCCCGCGCAGCTTGAAGGAAAAGACAGACTGCATGTCTTCTCGCTTCAGCAGAAGGGTATTATTCAGCCGTGCTGACAGATTGGGAGCGACCTCCAGCGGCGTTTCCTGGGCAACGTCGTACACACGGGCGGTCAGGATTTGAACCAGGTAGTCGCAATACATGGGCGTAAGGTTAGGTAAAAATGCCGGATGGAAGACAATTTTACGCTACTATTACGATGTACCAGACTTTAGTTACTTAAGATAAAGAATACCTTGGATTTTATCTAATATTTTCTGGTGAAGCCTGCGACTGGGGGGCGATTTCACTGGACCTGACTAGCGGATTCCTAACCTAATAATTCATCCGATGAGCCGTGTTCGTCAGCCGATACATCCTGATCAGCTTTAGCCCGTAAAACCTGGGCGACTTCTGGAA
>JBAUTA010001101.1:0-2226 GCA_049581985.1 Kovacikia sp. | reverse complement strand
CTTGGATTTGCAGCCCAAAGACCTTGCGGCGCTGCCTCCTGCTATCTTTTAGACCATCGAACTCACGTTAAATGGGTATCACATCAATGCCAACCCATGTTTTTTGAGTATCATCGTTTAAAGCCGTCCCTCCCTTTTTTACAATTAATTGCACGAAGCAGTTTGGATAAGCAGTTTAGATAGCGATCGCGTCCTGTGCGAGCATGGAAGCGAACCTACCCGGAGAAACCCATGAGTCTATCGTTGTATTTCATGCGGCATGGTGAAACCATTTACAGCCTAA
This sequence comes from Kovacikia sp., assembly GCA_049581985.1. GTDB lineage: Bacteria > Cyanobacteriota > Cyanobacteriia > Leptolyngbyales > Leptolyngbyaceae > Kovacikia. The sequence continues at coordinate 1,943 of JBAUTA010001101.1, read as the reverse complement.
CGGATGGTTATTGTGGAGAGTTAGACCCTGATCTGACGCCTGAAGGAATTCAGATGGCAGAGGCGTTTGCAGCAGCCTACCGCTCGCATCCCTGGAATGCGGTCTATGTCAGCCCAATGAAACGCACGATCGCCACTGCCAAGCCCCTCTGCAGCGCGATCGGCATTGAAATGCAACTACGAGATGGATTAAAAGAAATTCGCTACGGCAAATGGGAAGGCCAAACCCGTGAATACGTCCAGGAACATTATCTGGAAGACTATATTAACTGGATGACAGAACCGGCCTGGAATCCGCCCACAGAAGGCGAAACAGCCGTTGAGGTTGCCAGTCGCTCTTCCCTGATCGTGTCAGAAATCCAGAATCAGTATCCCAGTGGCAATGTTCTGGTCATTTCCCATAAAGCAACCATTCGTATCATCCTGTGCACCTTGCTTGGAGTTGATTTAGGCAGATACCGCGATCGAATTGATTGCCCTGCGGCCTCCGTTCATGTCGTCAAATTTGATAAGCATGGCCCTTTACTGCAAAGATTGGGCGATCGATCCTTCATGGACGAACAACTCCGCTCTCGCTCAGGAAGCTGAACCCAACTTACAGCGTTTTGCAGAGGGATGGTTCTATTTTAAGTGTTGATCTCAGACTCCACGACAACGGCTTCAGGGCACTCAGCTAAAAAAATTCCCCCTGGTGTTTGTCTCGCAAAGCAACACCAGGGGGTAATTATTCACAAACTAAACTAAGATTGGGTCGCTTGGCGACGACGCAGGAAAGATAACGTCCCAAACACCAGCAAACCCGCCAGGGGAGGAGGAATGGGCACAGGCACAACTTGGGCTGACACTATAAAGTCGTTAAAGTCTGCATCATTGGGCTGGGTGAATGACCATTTACCACTTCCATTAAGAGAGCCATCAAAACCCCCGTCTTCAAAGAAAATTGTTACACTTCCAGCGGACGGATCTGCGGCAGAAAATATCGCTCTTGGCTGTCCTGCATTGGGGCTTTCAGTTTGATTAAAGCTAGGGTTACCCGCTACTCTAAAGTTGTTCAAATTGTTCGAAAGGGTCGTTGAGAAGACGTAGGGTGAAAGTGCATCCGGTATCGGTTTTGTTGGAGGCAGAGGAGGAGTAAATCCAGGGGTGAAATTACTAAGTCCAAGGGTATAGGTAAAACCTGGCAAGAAGTTAAAGATTGCGGTTGTGCCTGAGGTAATGGAACCGCTTAACTGACTAAAAAGGTTGGATTGGCTAGTTCGATCCACATAGCCGCTTGTTGGATTAGTGACGAAGACACTTAGGATCGACTTGTAAAAATGGGTAGAGCTATTAAAGGTAAATTGAACCCGGGTGGGTTGGCTAAATTCAATGCCATTTGTTCCAAACGATAAGGTGGCTGCCTGCGAGGGGAGTGAGATTAAACCAACAAACGCAGTTGCGGCTGTTGTTGCAAGAAAGCATCGTGATAGATTCATGCGCTTATTTTTGAAATGAAATCGTTCCGATGCACCTGGATACAAGCCCATTTAGGCAGTAGGGAGTGAACTGCGGGTGGCAACCGTATTAATACGGAAAAATCTATTTTTTTATACCATCCGACTTGAGTTGTCAATCACTTATTCTGGAATAAACTCAATGAACAGAAAGTTTTCTAAGAAATTCATAAAAACTTTATATATCCCTACGCAAGCACCTTATACCAATTCTAAAAATAAAGGTTGCAGATAGGGGTGTGGAGGCTTCGCCCCCAGCCAGGGGTTCCCCCCTGCACCCCGTCCCTAATTTGCCCTGTTCGCTATTTAAATTGGTATTAGAAGTAAGTGGCGGAATTAATTATCAGAAGGAGTGATTAGGGGAGTTGGCCCAGGCGAAGGGTTTCACCCCTTCCCCCCCAAAATCATCTTTAGTTCAATTGCACCCAGCTACTTACCATTAGCTTGTGCC
>JBAUTA010001100.1:0-1612 GCA_049581985.1 Kovacikia sp. | reverse complement strand
AATGAAAGCTGATCCGGGAGTCGGAAGGGGCTTTGTCGGACGTTTCAGCCAAACGGCGAAACCCTTTGCCTGGGGGCGTTCTCCCCTCCCCCTGGCTGCCAATTAATCTAATCATTAATCTGACCATTCATTTGAACTAACCAGTTATTCGCTTTGAGGCGAATAATTCACCACCTGATCAATTTGAAGCTTCCAGTCCAGTTTTACCAGAATAGGTTGTGGAAATGCCATCAATTTGAGTTTGAATCGGTAGCCGTTATGACCGATCGAAACCGATCTCGCCAACCAGTGATAGGAGACTTAGACCGCTAAATGATTCCTCAGGTTCCTGCTATAGCGATCCGATCTGGATTGTGAGCCAGGATTCCAGTAGAATCCTGGCTCACAAAGCCTCTCAAATTCACAACTGATTTAGGACTGCCATAGAGCTAGTGGACCAAAATGAAATTTTGAGAGGGGTGAAGGGGTGGAACCCCTTCTTGGGGGCTTCGCCCCCAACCCCCCTGTTGCAAAATTTAGTGTTTGCAACACTAGGCTCTGCCTCTAGACAGGCATTCCCAGAAGGATCTTGGGAACGAGGAGAGTCTCCCCGACAGGCTGCTAGTCTAAATTGCTGATGAACAGAGGGAGTTGTGAAAGCCTTTCCCCGACGGGAAAGTGCTTTCACATCCAAATAGGATCTCTATATTGGGTAAGTTGGAAAAATCCTGCATGATATAAAGAAGTAGGTTTAAACAGATGGAACAATGGGAAACTCAATCGACGATCGCGAACTTCCCCATTTATATCCCCCTGACACCGACACAATTAGAGTGCGCCCCTGGGGGACCGTCACGCTGCTAGAAGAAGGTCACCATTACCGGATTAACCGGATCGAGCTATTGCCCGGTCATCACATTAGTACCCAAATGCACTATCACCGGAGTGAGCATTGGATTGTGGTTTCCGGCACAGCAAAAGTTGTTTGTGATGGTCAAGAAACGATCCTGGTTCAAAAGCAGTCAACCTATGTACCCATGTGTACCCCGCACCGGGTTGAGAACCCAGGGGTGATTCCCTTAGTCTTAATTGAGGTGCAGAACGGGGAGTACTTGGGAGAAGATGATATTACGCGGCTACAGGGAACTAGGGAAGATCAGGATTAGAATCGCTTACCTGTGTTAGCATCTGTAAAACTCTTGTTTCAACTGAATCACAAATGGGCAAGGTTCTAGTGCTCAACGCCTCCTATGAACCGCTCAACATTACGAGCTGGCGCAGGGCAGTTGTCTTGTTGATCAAAGGCAAAGCAGAGCAGGTTGAACACAATGGAAAGTATATTTATTCAGGTTTTCCGTTACCAACGGTGATACGGCTGCGTCATTATGTCCGGGTGCCCTACAAAGAAATTCCCTTGACGCGCCGGAATCTTTTGCATCGGGACGGGCATTCCTGCCAGTATTGCGGGTATTCAGGAGATGAATTGACCCTTGACCATGTGATTCCGCGATCGCGGGGCGGAGGTGATAGCTGGGAGAATATTGTGACCGCCTGTGTGCGCTGCAATGTTAAGAAAGGTAACCGTACTCCCAAAGAAGCTAGCATGATTCTAGAGATTCTCCCTAGAAAACCC
>JBAUTA010001099.1:0-2752 GCA_049581985.1 Kovacikia sp. | reverse complement strand
CTTGGATTTGCAGCCCAAAGACCTTGCGGCGCTGCCTCCTGCTATCTTTTAGACCATCGAACTCACGTTAACAGATAACTTATCAGTGGTCGGCTCCAAACTCCTTCGGAGAGGCTATGCCAACGATTTGTTAGCTGGCTTGGAAATTACCATAAGGCTTGCAATGCCTAGAAAATTTTGGGTAGAGGAAAACTGATTGTAGTTTGGTGTGTAACCGTTTGACGGCAATGATCGCATACTGAACCTCACGACGATAGACTGAAACAGGGCGTGAATGACTCAAGGGATTGAGGACTTTTTTGATGGCTTTATCGATCGCACTCGCTGTTTTTGAATCAATGTAGTCTGTCCCATCATTTTTCTTGTAGTTCTTTACAGCAATCCACATTTCGTCAATTTTGAGGTTTTTCGGCTTGTCTCGATAAGGAACTGGAACGCCCTTTTTATTGCAAAAGAACTTGAGAATGGCTTCGTAGGCGCTACGAGCATAGACTGCTGCGGCTTTATAGTCGTGAGCATTGCAGCATTTTTCTGCTCGCTGTATATATTCATCTCTGCCTTTAGTACGCTCGGCAAAAATCGGTAGTTCTAATTCGTCATCATCGGCACAGTAGAATTCAAATGCTTTCCAAGATGCTCCGTTGGGATCAACAAAATGTTCGCAAAGGATTTCAAACCATTCGCGATCGTAGGTCATCAGAAAGATTTGATAGTTTGGGATGAAATGACTCTCGATGATGTCAATAATGGGTAAGCGGTTTGACATATCTAAGCCAATCAGCACATCATCTAAAACAAGAACTGCCAGATCGCCAGCAGGCAAGGGTTTAAGCTTGAGAGATGCCAGATAAATGGCAATCCCGATCGCTGAGAGTTTGGCTTCATTGAGATAGTTGGGATGTTGCCCTTGTAGATTTTTGTTAGCAAACTCGACCGTGAGCCTAATTTCTTGGCCACCGATTGCTTTTCGGGCACGATCGTAAAAGCAGGAAACAGGCTCAAAGGTGAGTTTGACCTTGCCATATTCAAAGCAGGCAAAGATTGCGGTCATTTCAGCTTCAAGTTGTTGCAGCAGAGCATTCAATCCATCGTTGAATTGTTGAAGCTCTTGATTGAGGGCAGTGATGTCGCGTTTGTAGCGATTATCTTTGGGCAGTTTTGTTTGAATCGTTGTCCAGTGTTGGCTAAAGGTGAGGCGAGGGGTTGGGAAGGGGTTTTCAATATCGGCTAGGAGGGTGAACAATAACCAGGTCAAACAGATTGACCTGGTTATTGTTGGGGGCAAGGGTGTGGGTTTTGAGGATATCGCGGTATTCCAAAAAGCCACTGAATTTATACCCTGCTAAGATTTCAGGTGCATTGGTTTGAATGACTGATTCTGACCATTCGTAGGGTGGATTCCCATTGCTTAGCGTAATTTTAATGTGGGCGCTATCGCTGGGATCGGCAAAGATATTGCGGTGATCGGCAAGGGTATGGTTTAGTTCGTAGGAACTGAGGAATTGCTTGAGCGCCAGAAACAGAGATGACTTACCACTGCCATTTTCCCCGTAGATGATCGCGTTTTTGCCGGTGCTATGGAGATTGATGGGGTGAGCTTTGTGGAAACCGCGAAAGTTTTTGATCTCAACCTCTGTAATTCTCATTAAAGAGTGCTTTCAAGTTATGGGGTAGTTTCCAAAAGAATGTGCTGCCAGGAACCAGGGCTGCGCTGACTGATGTAAAGAACTTCAATGCCAACCACTTTACCTTCAGCGTTGTAATCCAAAATAATGCCATCACTCACTTCTTCGGACTCAATGATGGGGGTATCATCGAGACGCAAGTAAAGAGCATCATCATCTTTGTGAACCACTAATTTCATGGCTTAGGTTGAATAAACTCTCGAAATTCGTCGAGGGTCGGTTCACTCAAGTTTTGCCGCTCTAAGGTATAGTTTCCGCTACCTATGTCTAGTTGCTGTAGGAAGCGCAGCATTCCCACAACCCCTAACGCATCAATCAGCGCTTTGTAACCCGTTTTTCTAATTTCAGTTTGTTTCATAGCGTTCATCTTCCTCCTGTAATGCGTTCATTAACCAAATCACTGGATTTTCAACGGTGATCGCGATGACTTCAGGATACTGCTTGGCTTTCCTCAGCAGACGATCGTCGGTCGTCAAAAAAATATCTGCTGAAGCAGCCTGGGCAAATGCCAGATGCAAGGCATCATAGAGCTTAAAGCCAAGCTTCATCAATACTTGCGCTTGAGCCTCAATTGCTGGTGTGGAGTGCAAAATTTCCTGAGCAATGGATAAGATGGCTTCTAGCTGTTCTTGTCTGGATGAATCGGTGTTTCTGGCGATTTCAAACCGAATGGTATCGCTGTTGAGTAATATCTACTCCTGATCTTCGCATTTTTGCAGAATCGATAGCATGGCTTCGGCTTCTAGTTTAACTCTTGCCTGTTGCAAGTCATCTAATGGACGGTTCAGACAACAGACATCAGCGTAAATGACAAAGGACTTGCTCATGACTTTTTCCCTTCGATGATGCGGATGGTGGGAAGGGTGTCGAGCAAAAAGAGATTGCGGCGCAGGGGATGATCGGTGGCGTAGAGGCGTTGGAAGATGGCACGCAGGGCAACGAGTTTGTCGCCTGGGATGTCGTCGAGGGCAGGGAGGTCTTCGGCGTGGAGCGGGGCGGCAAAGGTGAGGTTTTGGGTGTGGAGGTCTGCGGGGAGGTAGAGTTCGTAGACCATGCCGTTGATCAGT
>JBAUTA010001098.1:0-1536 GCA_049581985.1 Kovacikia sp. | reverse complement strand
GAGTTATTGTGATCTATAGCCGTAGCCCTATTAGTTAGGATGGGGTGCAGGGGTGAAACCCCTGGCTGGGGGCAGCGTCCCCCACTCCCCCTTGAATCCTCTGTCCTAATCAAACTGGCGATAGCTATGTCAATAGTGATCTTTGTAATAAACGCTTTATCCCATGACCATAGCGCCTCCTCACCAAAAAGCAAGAGCGCTGAACCCTTCTAGCCGTCGTCCGGCCAAGGAGCTGTGCAGTGAATGCGGGCTGTGCGACACCCACTATATTCATTATGTAAAAGATGCCTGCGCCTTTTTGACCCAGCACATTGCCGAATTGGAGGAGCAGGCCCACGGATGCAGCCGCAATCTCCAAAATCCGGATAGCTGGTATTTCGGGGTGAACCAGGAGATGATGGCGGCGCGGAAGCAGGAACCGATTCCGGGGGCGCAATGGACGGGGATTGTCAGCACGATCGCGATCGAAATGCTGAATCGCGGCCTGGTGGAAGGGGTGGTTTGCGTCCAGAATACGGAGGACGATCGGTTTCAACCCAAACCCGTCATTGCCCGTACCCCAGAGGAAATTTTGGCGGCCCGGGTTAATAAGCCGACCCTATCCCCCAACCTGTCGGTGCTGGAGCAGGTGGAACAATCCGGCATGAAGCGACTGCTGGTCATTGGCGTGGGTTGCCAGATCCAGGCCCTCCGTACCGTTGAGAAGCAGTTGGGATTGGAAAAGCTGTACGTGCTGGGCACACCCTGTGTTGATAACGTTACCCGCGCTGGCTTGCAAAAGTTTTTGGACACCACCAGCCGATCGCCCAAAACCGTTGTGCACTACGAATTCATGCAAGATTTCCGGGTGCACTTCAAACATGAAGATGGTTCCACGGAAACCGTTCCCTTCTTTGGCTTAAAGACCAATCAGCTTAAGGATGTGTTTGCGCCTTCTTGTATGAGCTGTTTTGATTATGTCAACTCCCTCGCGGATTTGGTGGTCGGTTACATGGGTGCCCCCTTTGGCTGGCAGTGGATTGTAGTGCGGAACGATCGCGGCAAAGAAATGTTGGATCTGGTGCAAAATGAGCTGGAAACCCAACCAGTGATGTCCCAGGGCGATCGTCACAATGCTGTCCAACAAAGCATCCCAGCCTATGACAAAGGCGTTACCCTCCCCATGTGGGCAGCCAAATTGATGGGTGTAGTGATTGAGAAAATTGGTCCCAAAGGTTTGGAGTATGCCCGTTTTTCCATCGATTCCCACTTCACTCGCAATTATCTTTACGTCAAACGCAACCATCCTGAAAAGCTAGAAGCCCACGTGCCGGAGTATGCAAAGCGCATTGTGAAGCAATACCAGTTGCCAGATTAGGAGCCTATCTGAAAACCTGCCGCAGGGAGATTACAAGTAGGTCGGCCTAGTTTATAGCCCTTTTCAAGGGTGTGAGGTATAGTGAGGGTGCTTCGCGCCCCACTGTACCTCACATTTCTGTACTTTACCCAAGTGCAAACCGCCATAATTGTAAGAAGACAGAGGGGAAGGGGGAGGTT
>JBAUTA010001097.1:0-3845 GCA_049581985.1 Kovacikia sp. | reverse complement strand
GAGGCAGCCCGCCAGAAGGCCCAACTGCAAGCCCGTGAGGAACTAGCCAAGGCCCAGACAGATTTCATCGCTACGCTCACCCATGACCTAAAGACGCCGCTTCTTGGAGCCCAGCAAACGCTCTCGTTCTTCACGCAGGAGCAGTTCGGCACCATCACTCCCCAGCAACGGGTAGTGCTTGAGACGCTGCAAAAGAGTAACTACAAGCAGCTAGCGCTGGTAGACACACTGCTGGCTATCTATCGCAATGACTTATCAGGCCTCTCGCTAAAAAAACAGAGGCTGGATCTCGATGAACTATGCGCTGAACAAATCATGGCGTTGCAGGAGCTGGCGCTTAGTCGTGAAATTGATTTGGTCTACGAAGGACTGGACCAGGCTCAGTGCGAGGTGGATGATCTGCAGCTGAGCCGGGTGATAGCTAATTTGGTTGGCAATGCTATCAATCACACCCCGCGTGCAGGTCACGTCTCTGTTCAACTACTGCGGGCCCAGGGCGAATATCGGCTACTGGTAGAAGATAACGGCTCTGGCATTCCTCCGGCAGACCTCAAGCGCATCTTTGATCGCTTCTACCAATCAGAAAACACACGCCACATGCCCGGTACGGGTTTGGGGCTTTATCTGGCTCGGCAGATTGTCGAAGCCCACGGAGGCAGGATTTGGGCGGCGAATCGCCCTGAGGGTGGCTGCCTATTTGGTGTGAGCTTGCCCTGTGAAGGGTCCACACTTCCTCAAGTGCCTTCTTTACTCAAAACGCCATGACTACGCCTCCAATCACGGTTTTACTGGTTGAAGATGACCCTCTGTTTCGTATGGGTCTTGCCTTAGCAATCCGCAATCATCCCGAGCTGGAATTGATGGGCGAGGTAGAAGATGGAGAATCGGCTCTGAAAGCGATTCGCGAACAACCGCCGCAGATTGTGCTTTTAGATATTGGTTTGCCGGGATTAGGCGGAGAAGAGACGCTGGCGCGCCTCAAACGTGCGTATCCCCAGGTTCGGGTACTGGTGCTTACTTCCCGCGAGGAAGCGAGCATGGTCCAGAAAATGCTGCAAACAGGTGCCGATGGTTACTGCCTCAAGGGTATTGCTCCCGACCATCTCGTGACGGTGATCAAAGAAGTAAGTGCGGGGAATGGTTGGTTTGACTCCAAAGTCCTTGGGTATATGCGTGAAGCCTTGACGACTGAATCGACTGCTTCTGCGGGAGGAGTAGGACCAGCCGCCACACTGACGGAGCGTGAGCGAGAAGTGCTCCAGTGGATTGCCCGTGGTGCCAGTAACCCGGAGATTGGGCAGCACCTGCATATCTCTAGCGGCACAGTGCGGGTTCATGTGCATGCCATTCTCCGCAAGCTAGGAGCCAGCGACCGCACCCAAGCGGTGGTTCTAGCACTCAAACAGTGCCTGATTAGCCAACCCTGACCTTAGGAGAACCCTCTGTGGTTAAACCAACTGACGAACCTGACCCACAGATACTGCTCCGTAAACTGATGCATTATTCCAAGAGCAGGCTGAAGCTTTATCTAGGCTATGCTCCTGGTGTCGGGAAGACGACGCGCATGCTTAAGGATGCTCAGCGGCTCCGCAATCAGGGGGTGGATCTGGTTGTGGGTATAGTCGAAACCCATGGCAACCAAGAAACAGAAGCACTGTTGAACGGTTTGGAGGTGATGGCACCTTGCCAGATTGCTTACCAGAACACTGTCTTGACGGAATTGCACCTAGAAGCGATTTTAGAACGCAAGCCAGCTACGGTCCTCATCGACGAGTTGGCCCACACTAATGCTCCTACCTGTCTTCACCACAAGCGTTTTGAGGATGTTGAAGCACTGTTGGAAGCAGGCATCAGCGTAATCTCGGCCATGAACATTCAGCATTTGGAGCGTGTGGCAGAGACTGCGGGACGAATCATCGGCACTCCTGTTCACGAACTAGTCCCCGACCGGATTTTGCAGAGAGTTGATGAAGTACAACTGGTCGATGTCAGTCCAGAAAAAGTGATAGAGCGGCTGGAGCGAAGCAACGTTCCGGCAGGCAGCCCTTTCCTGCGTCGCAGTACTCTTATTTATCTGCGCGAACTGGCTCTGCGCACCGTAGCCGAGGTTGTAGGTGCAAATGTCATCAGTCACACCTCCGGCGTTGCCGGTCCAGCAGGCGTCCGCGAAAGGATAATGGTAGCGGTGAGTACCAACCCTGCTTCTGCACGGCTCATCCAACAAGGAACCCGTATTGCTGAACTCCTTGACTCCGAACTGTTTGTTGTCTTCGTCGAAAATGGACGTCCCATCAGCGAAGAACAACGACGTACGATTGAGTCCCACGAACTGCTCAGTCGGCAAGTCGGTGGTCAATTTGTGCGTGTACCGGGGAGCAACATCTCAAAAACGCTCACTGCCTTTGCTGTAGAAAAGAACATCACTCAGGTGATTGTTGGTGAATCGATGCGCTCACCGTTGGAAGAACTCGTACGTGGTTCTGTAATCAATACGCTGTTGCGCTCTACCAGCAACCTAGACGTACTAGTGGTTGGTGAAAAGGAGTCGCTCAGCGACCAGCTTCTTCTATTATCCCAACAGCCTCCCCAGATACCAATACCATTGCCTCAGCGCATCTGCTTTCTATCCAGCAGCCAAGAACGTAGGGCTCGCAGTTGTGGAAGCCATAAGATTTATTTGGGAGCTGCTCCGGGTGTTGGCAAGACCTACGCCATGCTACAAGAGGCCCAAGACCTCCAGGCCACAGGGGTCGATGTGGTATGCGGTATTATCGAGACCCACGGTCGGGCCGAAACCCTTGCTCTGACTGAGGGCCTGGAGATCCTTCCAAAACGTTCGATCACGTATCAGAGCAGATTTTTCCAGGAACTAGACTACGCGGCAGTCCTAGCGAGGCGACCGGCGGTGGTTCTCATTGATGAGTTAGCTCATACCAACGTTCCCGGCTCCGACAATGTCAAACGCTACCAAGACGTTGAGATCCTGCTGGCGGCAGGGATTAATGTCATCTCGACACTCAATATTCAACACTTAGAAAGTCTCAACACGCTTGTCGAGCGAACTACGGGTGTCAAAGTGCGTGAAACCTTGCCAGATTGGGTAGTTGAGTGCGCCGATGAAGCGGTCTTGATCGATTTACCCACTGATGAGCTGACGCAGCGGCTGCGCGAAGGTAAGGTCTATGCTCCCGCTAAAGTGGAACAGGCTCTGACCCATTTCTTTCGTGTCGAGAACCTGGTTGCTTTGCGCGAACTAGCCCTAAGGGAAGTGGCCGATGACTGCACTACCCGAAAACTTAAGGATGAAGCTGCTCAGACAGACGGATGCGTTCTCGTCTGTACCAATTTGCGACCGAATGCTCCGCAACTGATCCGGAGGGGGGCGCGTATTGCTCGGCGACTGGGAGCACGGTTGGTCATCGCTTACATTCACACCCTGGGAGAATCATCCACAACCACCCAGTGCGAGGAACTGGAACGACTTAGACGCCTGAGCGTGGAATTGGACGGGACCTTCCTTGAAAAATCCGCTCGTGATGTCCCTGGTCAGATCGTTGCACTTGCCCAAGACCAGGCAGCTACTTTGCTGGTTCTGGGAGAATCCTGTCGTTCCTGTTGGGAGGAGGTACTTCATGGCTCAGTGATTGAGCAAGTCCTGCGCCGTGTGCACAACCTAGATACTCTGATCGTTGGTGATTTCGCGCGGGAATGAACGGAACAACTGCCGCAGATATGTGTGAATTGCCTATGCGTTCCCCTGCGTTTTTCCCGAGCAGGAGATGGGAACTGGGAATTATAAATTTCCCCTTGCCCCTTTTTAGAGGATAGGAAATTAAGGGTTAGGG
>JBAUTA010001096.1:0-4758 GCA_049581985.1 Kovacikia sp. | reverse complement strand
TCCAGAGTTTTTCGCTGAGTGGAAAAATCGGTATCTTTTTCCTCTAAGGCTTCTTCTAGAAGCTCTTTATCCCGCATAAGATCAGGCAATATTTTGCCTAGGACATAGACTTCTTCTGCTGTTAGCTCTTCAAGGGAACGGCCCTCAAGAACCTTCGGGAAATCTATGGCTAACTGGTCCAAACTGCGGCGTAAACTGTTGACCCGACTTTCTCGGGCATATTGTTCTGCACTTCGCTTCAACGTTCTATAAAACCAAGCTGCACTGGCAATGACTACCAACCAGGTCAGCGCTTTCTCTACGGGTGAGGATAACCAGGTGAACGAAGGGTAGATTCCCAAGAAGAATAAAGCGTTGAAAGACAGGAAGGTAAAAGTAGTAAAGATATTGTGCTGAACCTGGGTAAACGTACTAAATATCTTGCGCTGAACCTGAGTTTGATTGGAGGATTTTGTGATGCGTTTATAGGCTTTCTCAATCTGTAACCCCATCACGTAGCTTAATCCTGTGGAAGTAGCGAGCGTTAAAGGAACAGCCACTAATTTGGGAATCGGAATAAGCTGATTGGCTATGTAAAATCCAGGTTGGAATAGAGTTTCCATCTGGGACGTTTCATTCCATGCCCCTGTAGCAAAAAAGTCTAGGCTGCCAGAGTATAAGAAGAAGTACAGATAAAATCCAACAACTAAGCCGAAGTATCCATAGTAAAGTAACTTCTTATCCGGTTGATGGAGCTCCTGCCAATAGGACTTTTCCATATCAATATCCACGCACGTAGATTTGCAACCAACACAAGCACTTTTTTCTTTACCTTTTTCATCTACCATCCGGCACATGGATTGGGTAATATTCTTCTTTTCCTGATGGGCCTTGCTGCCTAATAATCCTCTCGGGCCTGTATAAATCATCTGGACAGGAGCCATAGGGCAAACATAATGACACCAGCTTTTGCCCCCATACCAATAGTTGACGGCCATCGCTAATAGGATAGTTGAGACTAAATAGATGCCTAGGGCTAAACAGTCCGAGTTTATAAACAAAATCCTGATATTCAAACCAAGGAATAGAAGAAAAAACTGTAGATATAAGTAGTTGCGGCCTAACCAAGAATCTTTCGATACTTGTACAGGCTCATAGGCGAACTCTCCCGTTGATTTAATCGTCAAACGTTTATGTTGTAATCCCAAAGCCCGAGGAAGTTGAGCAATAAAAGATAAAGGGCAAATACGTCTCCAGGCTTCATGACCAAAAAGCAAAAGTAGAATGATGGCACTAGGAATGACCATGCCCCAAAAAATTCTTGCACCCATATCATAGGGTACTGGTTGGAGACAGGCTCCCTGGAAGTTTATACAGTCAGACTGGATATGAAATGGACTCCACAAATTACTAGCATCAGTCAACTGGGTAGTAAGGGGGTCATAGAACAAAGAGCCAATTAAGACTGTCCAGCCAATGGTTAGAATCCATCTAACATAATGCATTTGCTTTTCTGGAATTTGATTGAACATAGAATATTTCTCTCAAATTTTTTCAATCTAAAGAATTGGTCTTTCAGGAGAGGCTGCGTTGCGCTCTTTACCAGTGAACGGGAGTCAAGCGATGTTCGCTGTCCTCCCGTCCTATGGATGGTTGAGCCAAACCACGCGATGCTAGCCTTTGCTGCAGTCAGTATCCCTTTGGAGAATAATCCGCTGCAGTTATGGCAAAGCAAGAACGCCTAGAACAGGAATGCTACTGCCCTGCTGGTGGAATCCCAGTTGAATCTGCTGGAATCCCAGTTGTAGCTGGTGAAGTCCCAGTTGAATCTGCTGGAGTCCCAGCATTTGGATCTACTGGCGCTGGAGTAGTTGCTGGCGCTGACGGAGTTACAGCGTTTGGATCATTTACAGGCTGCGGATCTGCAGCTGCTGCATTGGCATCTGCTGCTGCTGCTGCTGTTTCCGCCGCCTGTTCCACCGCCGCCTCCTGATCGTCAGCAACTGCTGTGGCAGCAAGCTTGGCTTGGTTTCTGGCATCCTCTGGAAGATTGATCTTGGCACCAATTGCGATGCCATTGTTGTCAAACTGCACGGTGACCGGGTTCACCAAGCCGAGAGGGCCAGAGCATCCGAGTATCTTGTCCGTGCCAACAAAGCGCTGCGCCAAGAACGTGAATAACGAATCAGCTACAACAGGGTTTGGCGAGGGCGCTTTCGAGAAGGTAGACTGATTCTGATCTAAAAAGTTGGGCTGTATTCTGAAGAGGCGTCGGCAGTAGCGCGCGGTGTCCGCTTGGTCCAGCGAAGAGACCGTCCGTTGAGCAACACCTAGGCGATAGGCGTTCAGCTTGTCTAGATTGATTTCACCACCGGTGAGCACAAAGGGATCCCCGGCAGGGACCTTGGCTACCGGACGTTCCTGATAGGCTCGGGCCTGCAGTTCATTGAGGGCCAGGGCAGAAACCTCCCTTTTGCTGGGGTCGGTCAGGCTTTTTGCTTTCCAGGATTTGCACTTTAAGGCACCGTTTATTGATACCGAAAGCAAGCGCTCATCACTAGGGTTGGTGAGTGGTGTAGCATTCGGAAGTGCACGATTGGCTTCCGTGTCTTGAGCTAGCTTTCCATCTTCGGTCACTAGATATGATGTGAGGAGATTATCGCTTTGGTCTTGATCAACGATTGAAAAATCTCTGACGGTGGGACATGCCTGATCAATCCTCTTGCCATTTTTGTATGCGCTGTATGAACCCAAACTCGGGACCTGCAGTTGGCCATTGCGGATAGCTCTTTGAGCGGCCCGGAAGAAAGAAGGCGCATTGCAGTAGGCGAACTGTCCGAAAACATCTCCGCCCGGCTCACCGTTCACACAACCGCTGGCTGATAAAGTGTCTCCAGGTGTGGGTTCGAGGGTTAGATTTCCCCCGTTGTAGCCGAACCACAGAGCCACTATAGCCCGACGGGGAAGGTTGGGTTGGACAGGAGGTACTGCTGGGTTCATGCCTGCATCTACAACGAGAGGATTGTAAATAGAAATCTGCCCTGTGGCTCGATCAAACACAGCGGCTTCAACAAATGCCGACTGCTCTTTGTTGGCTTCATGACAAGCACCCTGGCCATTTCTAGCCACCAATTGATAGGGGGTCGCAAGCCCTTTGGCCGTAAGCGGATTGGGTGGAACGATAAGGGTACAGTCCAGATTAGGCTGAACCACTGGTGCCGCTAGCCTACGATTGTTAGCGCCAGCGGCGTTCTGGCGTTGAATTGCCAAGGGAGCATCTGCTTGAGCAGAATAGGGGAGCAGAATAGCAGTCGCAATAGCAAGTTGTGCCAGAAACCAGGGGCGACTACGTTTCGTTAATTGTTGCATAGATAGGTTCTCCAAAGATTAAGAGTGATGCATTTGATGGTGTAAAGTACTCGCTTACTTTGTCAGTTCGCGGTAGGAAGCTTCCGTCCAGCAAAGGGTTACTAAAGTTAAAAATGCAGCTTATGCTGGACCAGCGAGCGATTGCTTATTCTTCTTTTGGTAATCTCGTGTGGCCATTTGGCTATTACTCCTTTCTCTTGAGATGAGGAACTTTTCCACGCAAAAATCGATACTTTAGCCATGTTTAGTGGAAAAGCAACTGGTTATTTGCAGCACAAAAAAGTCAGTAGAGGGGACTGCTTCAGCCCAATGACATGAGTGCTGGGCCTAATAGTAGGCCAATGTATGTACCTGTAGACTCAGGCATCCTACGGAAATTAACGCTAATTTTGTATTTTTTTTAGATTGTATAGGGGTTCGCATTTAAGGGCCTATAGAGGCTCTTTGTAATGTCCACGAGGAGAGGCTTTCAGGAAATATAGTGCGTTTAACAGAATTGAATATTTCTGTATTTTTATGCCATTTATGATGACATTCATCGCATTTAAGCCCCCAATTGTGTATGTACTAGTTGACCAATTACTGATATCTATTGTAGCCAGGTACACAGACTTGCTGGTGCTTTATTGTAGCTTTTTATACACAGCCACTAAACTTCTATGCACGGCATTGTTTAAGGTGCGGAGGCTAAAAGCTTTATACGGATAATCTTTGCAACTACTTAAGATGCTGTGGCAAGTTAGCCTCAATGACAAATATCTACTGAGGCTGACATACTGAGTTTTGTCTTAGCCTCAATGACAAATAGTCTCTGTGGCTGACATACTTAGTTCTGCTTCTGAGAAAAGACTACGGAAAAGGAGTCACTGGGCCTGAGCCTTTAGCAAATGGGTAATCTCTGGCTGAGCGCTGGGGTCGAATCCGTAGCCACGCATCTCCACTAAAGTTTTTTCGAAGTCCCAATGGTCGTGTTGAAGACGGTACAGCGCCACCATACCTCCGGTACGGTCTCGGCCATGCTGACAGTGAACATAGACAGATTTGGCGACTTTCGGGTCGGTGGTCAACGCTAGAAAAGTGGCAATCTGTTCTTTGCTAGGTGCTCTGTACATAGGCAGGTTTACATACTTTAATCCCAGCTTGCGCACTACTCCTGCCTCTTCGGTCGGTGACATCGGTAGATGTGGAGCGGTCAGGTTGCAATTTTGGGCGACTCTAGCTTTTACCCGATTCCCTTCGGCCTCACCCTTGCGCAGATCGATAATCGTGGTCACGCCCAATTGTTTCAGCCGTTCTAGCCCTGCTTGGGTTGGGGCACTGCCCCGATAAAATGGCAGGGAAGGATGTTCTTTCTTAAATAGGGATGGCACCAGATTGGAATTGTAAAGGTCTGCATCTCCTGGACGTTCC
>JBAUTA010001095.1:0-5080 GCA_049581985.1 Kovacikia sp. | reverse complement strand
GGGCAAACGTGCCCCATTAATGCCATCCCCAAAGGTGATACTGGTGTTGCCATCATCCTCGATCTGAACCAGGTAGACCTGATCTGTGGGCTGAAGCCCATACAGGGCTGGTACCGATTTCCACAGCAGTCCGTTGACCCGCACCTCTAAACTACTGGCAATGCCTGCTGCCGCTGCCGCACTAACGTAGGTGAGGGGTGGTTTCTTGAGGAAAAATCGCTGATTCGCCAGGGTGCCGTCACCACTGCCCAGAACTTCTGGTTGTTCGGCGATCGTTTCTCCGTGGGTCGCTGCCACCACATTGGCGTGAACGCTGGCGCTGGCAGGGTCATAGCACGCCCGCAAAGGTTCCTGAAACACTAAAACGGGTGTTTGCTGATCCGTGGGAGGTATCCGGAGGGTGACTAACTCACTGATGACCTCATCGGTTTCCAGGGCGGGGTGCAGGGTGACATCTGCTGCTGTGGTGCTGGTGAGGATGCCCTCGAAGCCGTTCACATCCCGCAGGTGCCACTGGAGGGCAGTAGGTGATTCCAGAACCGTAGGAGAGGCAAGCACCTGGAGGGAATCACCAAAGGCAAGGGGAACGGTCTCCAGCCCATCAGGACTGGGGAGAATGCCAATTCCACCAACCAGACAGGGATCCGAAGCCTGGTGGGGAGGTGCGATCGCCCGAATGGCGGTGTTGGTGAGTCCGGCACTATCAGCGATCCAGTGTTCGCCCTGGTCCAGGGAGTAGAACACACCACCACTCTCGGTTCCAGCTACAAGGGTTTGCACTGTGTGAGGTGGAAGTGTTTCGGGAAGATCACCAAACGCAACATTAATAGAAAAAATCATTTCGGATGAGCTTTCACTCAGAATCGCTGTAACTCTGCGAGTTTGTTTGCCAATGGTGATCAGAGCACCCTTGAGAGCATCCCCTGGCACCGGGATTTTGGGACGGGCTGTAATGGTCGTACCGACAATTTGTAAGGGGGCACTGCCTGGATGCTCATAGGCTACCAGGGTGGTGATATTTAAATCGGTTAGACCCTGATTGATGGCTTGCCAGCGATCGCCGTTGTTGGGAGATCGAAACATGCCACCCCCGACCGTTCCAGCAAAGACTATTGGAGTGGTAAAGGGTTGATCGCTGATGGGTTGCTGAAACGCCGTCGCAAGGGTACAGCGATCTCTGGATTGAATATCAATCACAACCCTGGATTGATCACCTACGGTAATGGCATCGCCAATCCGAAGCTCCTGTAGGAAATCCGTTCCTGTGCCAACGACCTCTGTCTCAGTATCTGTCTCAGTAACGGAAATCGTCCCAGTACCAGGACGGGTGTAGGTTGCCAGGGCTGCAACGTTCAGGTTGGTTAAACCAGTGCTGAGGGTAAAGGGCGTGCCTGCTGGCAGTCCTGGAGAGGCAAAGGGATCATCGATTGTCAGACGACTATTGGGCTGATCGGGATCCAGTCGAACAACGGTGCGGGTTTGTCCCAGGGCGATTAATAGATCTCCCGGTTTCAGATCGTCACTGAACACCGTGCCGGTGCCCACAACGATCCGTCCGGTACTGGCGATCGCCCCCGTTCCAAATAGGCCAGCGTAGCCTACCTGAATCCAGTTCTCTCCCCGATCGGTCGAGCGAAACACGCCTTGATCCTGGGTTCCAGCAAACACATGCCCCTGGGCATTGACCGCCAGGGACTGCACCTGGACTCCAAGGAGATCCCGGTTAATCGCGACCCAATTGTTGCCCTGATCGGTTGAGCGAAACAGGCTATCCTGAGTAGCAAGGTACAGGGTTTCAGAATTTGGCTCAGAATTTGGAGCAGATACCAATGCCCGTACTTCGTTATTCTGGGGGGCATTCTGGATGGTTTGATTCAGGGTCTGCCAGGTGATACCGTTATCCTGCGATCTCAACAGCCCAGATTCCGTGCCTGCAAATAGCACGCCTGAAGCAATCCTGTGCAGAACGCGAATGCTGCGATCGGCAAGCATCTCCCTATCGCGCTGGCTGGTATCGGCGATCGCCTCCCAGTGTGGCAGGGAGGGTTGCCGCCGAAATAGCCCTTTCGGGGTACCTGCAAAGATGTCTCCCTGCTGAGTTGTCAGCAGCGACAGAACGGCTAAGTTTGTGAGTCCCTGATTGTTATGCTGCCAACTTTCCATCAATGTCTGCCGACAAAACACACCCCCAACCTGAAGGATCTCCAGACGGGGACGTTGCCCACTGATAATCAACTTTTGCCCTGGTTGTAATCCCTGCACAAACGGGTCCAGGAAGATGTAATTGCTGCCGATCGGGTCTTGAAAACAATCTGCCTGGATCGTAGGAGCCAGATCCTCTAGTTCAGTAGTGGCGATCGCGCGATCAATCTCCTGTTGCTGATTCGCCAGGGTGAGGGACGTTTCTGCCAGAGTGAGGGGTTCACTTTGGGCCAGAACGATCGTCGTTTGGGGATGGTAGAGGGCTAAATCAATGGGAGTCTGGAAGGTGAGGCGAGTGACCTGAGCTGAGAGGGTAAATCCGCTTGCCGGAGCAGTCATCACGGTCTGTACCTGCAATGATTGCACCTGCTGTTGATTCAGCAAGACAATCCAACTATTGGGCAGAATTTGGGGATAAATCGCATTGAGATCGAGGGTAGTGACCCGTAGGTTTGGGTTAGTCGAAGTCTGGCGGGTGACGGGCTGCCCGGATGGCGACCAATCAGGATTGACAAACCCAGCAAAGCGGGTACCGACAAATAGATCATTCTCTGATGCAGCCAGGGCGGTCACGCCCGTGGCGATCGGCGTTTGTTCACACTCATTCCAGATGCCTCCGTAATTTTCGGACACAAAGATCTTGCCGCTACCTGTGCCAGCGTATAGTTTTGTGCCCTGGACAGCGAGGGTGGTGATATCGAGTTGAGTCAGACCGTACTTTTTTTCCTCCCATTTGTTGCTCCCATCGTCGTAGCGATACACTCCATTGTTAGCGGTTCCAGCAAATAAATAATTATTCTGCTGCTGGCTAGATTCTTCAGTTGGCTGTAGCAGACTGGCGAGACAGGTTGTATTTTCCGTGAAGTTCTGGACTAACTCCCAGCGATCGCCATGATCAGCCGAGCGATAAACGCCCTGCTCGGTAGCTGCATAGAGATAATAAGAGGACACCAAGGGGAATGCAGTTTCTGTGTCTAAAGCCTGAGTAAGCGGTCGATAAAGCGTGAGAGTTTTTTGTTCTACACCAATGTCAGTAATGATGTAGTCGGTATCATTTACCCTGATTAACTGCCCAACATTGGGAGGGTTCTCAAATAATGTTTTGTCACCTTGAAGCTTGGCTAACTCTTGATCTTTACCGTTTTCTTTTGGTATCGATTTTAGTGTTCCCTGACCTTGTTTTAATTGTGCTAGATTGAGCAATGCGCGCACCGATCGCGTCGCTAATCCCTTGCCATACCAATTCTGTCCCTGATCAGAAGAACGATACACGCCATCATCAGTGCCAACGAATAGAAAGTCTCGTAGCGGGGCTGTGGTAAAACGGGCTGTGGTAAAACGGGCATTTTCTACAGCAGGGTTCCATGGCTGGTCAGTTTTCAGTTCGGTATTCGAGATGATTTCCGTAATCTGGTGAGTTTGGCTACCGATCGTGATTCGTTCCCCAACGCTTAATTCATCCCAAAACTGAGTTTGGTTGCCACGAATGGTTTGATTATTTAGTTCAGCATCACTGCTCACGGTGCCACTACCGAATGGAGTCAGAGCAGTGTAAGCCAGCAAACAACGCACTACTGTATTGGGCAATGCTGTATTCACCGACTCCCAACTGTGCGGACCCGTTGCCTGTACCCGCACCGAACCGGTATTGATCGCGGTCCAGGTTTCGCCATTATCTCGAGAACGAAACACTCCACCCCCCGGAGTGCCCGAAAATACCTGTCCCTGCTGACTGCAATAGAGTGTTTCAATTGCCAGATTCGATAAGCCAATGGTCATTTGCTGCCAGGATTCTCCCCAATCCAGAGAGCGAAAAATCCCACCTCCTAGTGTTCCGGCAAACAGGAACTGCGGCGACTTAATCGCCAAACACCGCACATCCAGGGTTGGCAATCCCAGGGTCACCGATCGCCATTCGGTTCCGGTCAGGCGGAAGCTGCCCCCTTTCACAGGGCTGTAGCGTTGCTTCATCTCCGCAGACAACGTTTCCCACCGGGGAGCCAGATTTCCAAATAGCGCCACCTGCTTTCGGAAGGCAAACAGAAGCGGACGACGAGGAACAGTGATGAGTGGGCTTTCCCAGACAATTCGAGTTTGCCCGCTTGCCGTCAGCAACTCCACGGTTGTGAGGGTCAGCAATTTCCCCTGGTTGTTCGGGGGTTCTCCCTGCATGGGTTCGTCGATTAACAGCAGGCGATTGCCCACCTGCAATTGCGTGTTGGTGCCTTGCAAATATACCTGTTGCGCTTGTGAAGTCAGCGTTTGGGGACGGGTGAGGCGCGGCTTAAGGGCATTCCAATCCACCCGCGCAATCAACGGTTCACTGGTTTCAAAGGTTTGGGATTGCTCATTCTCTCCGGGCACGCTGGCAATTTGCGTCCCTTCAGGCACCGTCACCTGTTTGGGTGCCGTGGGTGCAGGATCCACCGTGAACATGAGATAGGTGCTGGCAGCAACCCCTGGTTGCAATTCACAGCCGATCGTCCGGGCTAACTCCAGGAGCGATCGCCGCTCCGTTGCTGTACGCCAGTACCCCTCATTGGCAATCCGTTCCTGATAGAACGTCAGCACATCGATTACCATCGCCCAGGCATCAATCAAGGCGATCGTCATATCATCGGCATCACGGGTGCGCAGGGCTGCCAGCGTCGAAGTGGCAGGTGGAATCGTGATAAAGAGGGACTCCAGCGATCGCTGCTTCGCCTGGGTGTAATCACCCACCCGATAGGCAAGGGCACTCAGCCCTGGTGGGTTTTGGGGACGCTGCGAGGAATTACTCATACTCCAGTCCCCCCTGTAGCTCAAAAGCAATTCTGCCATTCTCTGGCGAACTCGGATCATTGCACAGTAGGGGAATTTCCAGGCGATCGAAGACTAA
>JBAUTA010001094.1:0-4523 GCA_049581985.1 Kovacikia sp. | reverse complement strand
GGACGGGGTGCAGGGGTTCTACCCCTGGCTGGGGGCTCGCCCACACACCCCCATCTGCAACCTTCATTATTTGCTGTGTATCGGAATCGGGTGCCTGATTTTGATGATCGGTTGATGCTGGTAGCTGCAGGGTTGTGGAACCTCTATTTGAATGTTGCATAAATTACGCAAGCCAGGGTTTCGTTTGGAGGGGGTTTGGGAAACGCAACCGTTCACCCACCAAAAATCCCTCACCCAAAAAGGGCAAGGGATTTGGGGCTTTGACCTGATCGGGGTTCAACTGAGCGATCGTTGAACGTCTCAGTTGAACCCCGATCGCCAAACGGCTCAGTCAAGCGGGGTGGGCGGATATATGCACAACCGTTGCGGGTTAGTGACTTACAGCCTTATCCCATGCAGCCTTAACTTTTTGGCTTTTCCGCCCGAAACAAAGGATTTGTTTTAGATCCTAAGTCCGCAGTCTGGAGTAGTTGTTCTAACTCGCCAGCCACTTGCGGATCAGCAGATTGAGTCGAATACAGATTTGCCAGGATTGTTAAGGCATCACTCCAAATACCAGCCTCCCGATACAATTTTGCTTGCTTCAGCGGAGTAGCCGATTCTAACTGCTTCGGTAGATTCGCTGGTGCTGCAATTCGTCGCAGACCTCCATTCACCGAGATATCTGCGGCGCGCGTCACCGGGCAAACCATTGATAAATACCAGTGGTAGGTTTCATCGATCGCCAGCGGCGAAAGTTTCTCCGAATTTGGTAGGGCGATACGCACAATTCCCGATTGCTCCGGTGTAGGAACAATGGTTTCGTAAACCAGCTTGTTCGTCTGGTCATAGAGTACAAATTCCATATTCTGCATGGATTTTGACGCAGAGACATAAAACCATAGGCTTGGGTGGGCGCTAGTGGTTACACTGACATTGTCCTGGGGAACCAGGGAAATCAATGGACCTGTTGTTGAACAGTCTCCACGGGTTCCTCCTCCCACTCTCCGTCCGGGAAAGCCTGGTTTGGCAGCATCACTCGCTTGGGTATCAGCGATCGTTGACAGCAGACTAAAAGAGGTGCCCAGCAGGGTCACTAACATACCAGCAGACACTAGTTTTTGAAGATTGAACCGAATCATAACTATTATGCTCCAATGAAATGGTTACTTGGAAAAAGTATGCCCGCAGGCTTGCAATGCAACTCAAAAAAGATCGATGGTTTGAAATTGATAGGCCAGATACTCCCAGTTCATTCAGGGCGGCTCTCCCTTCCCCTACAGCACCAGGAAAGGATTATCAAGATTTGCATCTCCCGCTAATTTCGACAGTTCTTTCGCGGGTTGTTGCCCTCCTTTGTTTTCAGTTTTGGTATCTCCCTGGGCCAGCAGCCTGGTGATTTGTTTCATTTTCACTACCGAGCCTTGACCCTGGATCCTTTGCTCAGGATTCGTCAGTTGCAGAAACGTCTTTAACTGGAGCGGACTGGTGGTTTTCGTGGAGACTTTCAACGGATCAGGGGTGTTATCAGATGGGTTAGATAGCCAGTTCGTCACCTGCGACTTTAGCCCCGACGAGAGGACCCATTCATGATGGGTGACGGGTTGGTTCCAGAGGCTTTCCTGCTTCAGCGCCACTTTAACCACCTGTTCCACGATGTTTTGTACTTCCTGGGCGCGTCCAACTCCGGTCTGCCATGAATGGGGTGCATCGCCATGGGGTAAGGATAGAATCTTGGGCGTATTCTGCGATTCCCCATTGGTGGAGTAGAAGTGCATATTCAAATCAGCATTTTCTACACCCACGACATAAGCTCCCTGGTCACTGTAGGCACTTGGATCCAGGAAATTAGGATTACCCATTTGCCAGAAACGGTAGGCTGTGCTGCTAGAACTTGTGCGACTTCCGGATAAAGGATTATCAGGGCCGGAATTTTCTAATAATTTCGGCAGTTCTTTCGCTGCTTTTCGCCAAGCCTCTTCGGCGGTTTTGGCATCAACCTGTGCCAAGAGCATGGTGGCTTGTTGCACTTTCGTAGCCCAACCCTGACCGCTCGTGTCTTGATCTGCCAGTTGCAGCAAACTCGCTAACTGGTGAGCGGTGGCAGTTTCCATACGAACCTTTAGCTGTGCTGGGGTTTCAGATAGCCAGCCCGTTACCTGCGCCTTTACCCCTGAAAAGAGGGCCAATTCATAGTTGGCAACCAATTGGTTCCAGAGCTTTTCCTGATCCTGGGCCATTTTGACCACCTGTGCCAGCACTTTTTGTTGTTCCTGGGTGCGTCTAGAACCGTCTCCCACCAGAGTCAAGTTTTGCAGCTTCAGATCTAAGCCGCTCTTTAACGAGTCCAATTTAGTTTTGATGGTGTAAGAGTCGGCTGTCTGGCTCAGCTTGAGACCATCGCTGCTCAGTGAGTTCAGAATCTTGAGCTTATTCTGTAAATCACTCACCTTTGCTGTGAGCGCGTCAATGGATAGAGTCGTTTGCAAGCCAGCCAACTGGGTTTGCAGATTGTTAATCTGGGTTTGAGCATCACCCACGACCTGCTGTTGATTCGAGAATTGGGTCTGTTTGCCTTGCAATTGACTTTGGAGCGAGCTTTTCTGGGTCTGTAGTGAGGCAATTTGAGCCTGAATCGAGGACTGCTTGGATGCGGAAGCAGTCTGTAAAGATGTCTGGGCAGTTAGAAGTTTATTCTGAGCAACCTGCAAGGATATTTGTAGATCAAAGACGCTTTTCTGGAGGGTACTAAGGGTTGACTGTTGCGTGGAAAGGTTTTTCTGAGCCGTGGCAAGTTGGGTTGAAACCAGTCCTTGCTGAATCTTAAGCGCGTCTTGTTCAGCCTTCAACTGGGTCTGATTTGTTTGTAAATCAGTTGACAGTGCTGTCTGCTGATAAGGTGAAATCGCCGCCAGTTCTTGGGACAGGTCAGTCACTAATTGTGCCGTTGGTTTCGTCAACAGATTGTTTAGATTTGACCAGTCCAGTCCAATTTGGCTAACCTTATCACTAAGCTGGCTACCGACTGCGCCAGTTCCGAGATTTAAACCCTTCTGGTTGCTCAGAAATGAGGTTGTAGACCGATCCCAACCAATCACATCGAGTAACTGAAGATCCAGGTTGGAAATATTGAGAATTTGGCCCCGGTTCATGGTTGGGTTCATAATACCCAAGGGGTTAAGGGGTTGGTTTGCCCAGTGGCTTCCCTGATAATCATCGTCCCCCTCACCTTTAGCAAAGTCGGCAAGCCGGGTTTTGCCGCCATCAATGGAGAAGTACTTTTCTCCAGCGGTTGTAGACCAATCAAAGACACCTAGCTGCTTACTGGTATCGGAATAGCGAAATAAATCCATTGGGGCAGTGTAGGCAATGTCCTTTTCGTCCACAGGGCTCAGTCCTGATCCTGCGATGACGCTGTTGATCATGCTGAAGGCATCAGTGCCGCTAGTAAACCCGAGGATGTGCCCAATTTCATGGGTCGCCACACTGAGAAAATCAAATTTATTGGCGGCAACGCCTGCGGTATTCGAATAGACCCTGGAAAAATCCCAGATTGACTGATTGGCATTCCAAGCCGAACCAGGGTTGCTAGACAGCCATGTCGAAAAGGATGTGATGGTATCCCCAGCACCGAGCATGGCATTGGAAAAGGTCAGTTCGCCATCAAAGGTTGTGTCATCCCCCTTGAGTAAATTCAGGGCCTTGGCATTGGCTCGGGTCAACCAGATCTTTTTGTTGTTGTCGCTGCCGTTATTATCAAGCACGGCACCGCTAGTAGTGGCCAGTCCCTGACCCTCTTTGAACGAGAACTTGACCTGATTGGTGGCACTGACCAACAGATTGAACTGATTACTGTCGAATTGCACATTGGCCCGGTTCAGTTGGGTCAACTTCTCGGGAGTTAACTGATTAAACAGGGCCTGACTCTGATTCTGAATACTGATGTCCGATCGCGCCGTCAAGCCCAGGTTTGTTAATGCCTGTCTATTTTGCAGATCGGTGTTGTACTTGTTGATCCCAAATCCGGCAAGAACCCCTTCCGCAAATCCTTTATCGTTACTCTGCACTTGCAGACTGCGGAAGGCAATTAAGTCGTCTATAGAGGTGAGGTCTTGAAAAGCAGCGGTTAGGAACTTGTTGTAATCAACTCGTACCATTCCCGGACGGGCACCTCCTAAGGCTGAGTCATCAGCGAGGGCAGCAAAATTGATATAGATATTGATTTGAGTACTCTTATCGGAGAAGCTCTTATCGTCAACGTAGGTGTCTGCAAGTTGGGCTGACCAGAGGCTTCCCGCTTTTTCAAACCCGTCAATCACTTCTTGTCGAGTTCCGGGTGCGTAGGAAAAGTTAAAGAGAACTCCCCGATTTGTTAAATCAGTACTCAATGGTAGTCCCGTTGACATGGAACTTGAAGGGCTCAAAATGCTAGTGCTAAGACTAGTGCTGAGCTGCGAAGTTTGAGAAGAAAAAACCATAAATCTCCTGATTAGGAACGATTTTAAAACTGTAAAAATAGATGCCCTGATTGCACTGATTTGAAT
>JBAUTA010001093.1:0-3030 GCA_049581985.1 Kovacikia sp. | reverse complement strand
GGGTTGAAGACCGTATCGTTTCGAGGCGGATGTCTGACGGGACCTAGCCATTCTGGAACGCAGTTACATGGCTTCCTGGCCTATCTGATGAAATGTACAGTTATGAATAAGCCTTACACGGTTTTTGGATATAAAGGCAAACAAGTCCGAGATAACATTCATTCCTCTGATCTGATTGCCGCCTTCTATGAGTTTTACAAAAAACCTGGCTGTGCAGAGATTTATAACATTGGTGGTGGCCGTGAAAGCAATTGTTCCATGCTGGAGGCAATTGACCTCTGCCAGGAAATTGCGGGTCGAGAACTGAACTATTCCTATTTAGAAGACAATCGCATTGGTGATCATATTTGGTACATCAGTGATCTCTCGAAGTTCAAGAGTCGGTATCCCGATTGGTCGATTACCTACGATGTTCCTCGGATTCTGCAAGAAATTTATGACAAAAATTTGGAGAGGTGGTCAGACAATGATTAATCAAGGTAAACATTCTGTTTTAGGAATTAATGTTCATGCCGTAGATTATGAATTCGCGGTTGAGACTATTATCAATGCGGCTGCCAAACATCAACCTTGTTCCGTGAGTGCGTTGGCTGTGCATGGGGTGATGATGGGTTTGTTCGATCCGGTGCATACGCGGCGTTTGAATGGATTGGATCTGGTCGTTCCAGATGGACAACCCGTTCGTGGGGCGCTATGGCTACTGCATCGTCAGAAGTTGCCCGATCGCGTCTATGGCCCGAACCTGACTTTAAGGGTTGCTCAAACCCTATCTGACCAGGGATTTAGTGTTTATCTTTACGGTAGTCGGCTAGAAGTTCTTGATACTCTGGCAACTAACTTACAGCGTCGGTTTCCCAACCTGATCATTGCCGGTAAAGAACCTTCAAAATTTCGGCGTTTAACCCCATTAGAGCAGGATGAGGTAGTGCAGAGGATTCAGGCTTCTGGAGCACGCTGTGTCTTTTTAGGATTAGGCTGTCCTCGGCAGGAGGTCTGGGCCTATGAATATCGCGATCGCCTCAATATTCCAATTTTGGCAGTAGGGGCAGCGTTTGACTTTTTTGCCGGGAACTTACCACAAGCGCCCAAAATCATGCAAGATTATAGTCTGGAATGGCTATTTCGGCTGGTTCAAGAACCGAAACGGTTGTGGTATCGCTATCTCGTCCTCAACCCTCTCTATATGTGGAACATTTTTTTGCAATATACAGGACTGAATCGTTTCCCATCACGGCTACCTCAAGGGGATGAACCAATCGAATCATTTGGGTAATCGCTAAGGCTTAGATAGCCGTTCATGAGGATTATAAGATGCTTATGTCTGGAAAGTCTCTATTGACTAGACGACAGATGTTACGACTGGGAATCGGTGGTTGCATTGGGGCTAGTGTCCTCCCCTTAGGAAAATTTGGATACCACAAATACCAAGTCCATCAGTTGGGTAGTCAGTCCAGAAATTTTCAGGTCACAGGCGATCGTGCATTGGTAGAACGGGCAGCCGTCAAAGGGGTAATCTATGGAGCCGCTACCCAGCAACAGTTCCTGGCGGCTGATCCGGCATTTGCCAAAAACTTTTTGAAGGAGTGTCGGATGATTGTGACCGAGAACGATCTGCAATGGAATCAGGTACATCCTACTCCCGAACAGTTTGACTTTGCCGCTGCCGATGCCCTGCTGAATTTTGCGAAGACTAATGGTTTGTTGTTTCGGGGACACAATCTGGTATGGCACCATTCGCTGCCGCGTTGGTATCGAGAAAAGGTTAATGCTCAGAATGCTGAGGAATACCTGATTAAGCACATTCAAACTTTGGTAAGGCGTTATGCTGGGCAGGTGCATTCCTGGGATGTGGTCAATGAAGCAATTAATCCAAAGAGTGGTCGTTCCGATCAGTTGCGACAAACTCCCTGGTTGGAGTTTTTAGGGCCAAGTTACATTGAAACAGCATTTATTCTAGCTGCCGAAGCAGATCCTCAAGCCCTCTTGGTGTACAACGACTTTGAAATGGACTATGACCGTCCTGAAGATGAAGCTAAACGTACCGCTGTACTGGGGTTGTTAGAACGATTAAAATCACGCGATGTACCTGTGCATGCCCTAGGGTTACAAGCTCATTTATGGGGTGCAGAAACTCGGTTCAATGCCAAAATACTAAGCAATTTTCTGCGGAGTGTGGCCGACCTGGGTTTAAAAATTTTGGTTACGGAACTGGATGTAACTGATAAAGTATTGCCTGCGGATCAAGCGCTACGCGATCGCATTATTGCATCTGCCTATGAAGACTATCTCAATGTAGTGTTAGACGAACCTGCCGTGATTGCTGTCCTAACCTGGGGTTTGAGCGATAAATATACTTGGCTTTCAGAGTTTTCTCCCCGTTCCGACAAACTCCCTGTTCGACCTCTTCCCCTTGATACAAGTTTCAAGCGTAAACTGACATGGAATGCGATCGCCCGTGCCTTTGATAATGCCCCTATCAGGTCTAACTCGCATCTACGATAAAAGACGTAGCTTTTGTTTGCCAGTATTGTTCTGAAATCCACTCAGTAGGTTTTCTAATGTCTATTTCCCAACATTCTCTACAGAGTTTCCTGAAGGAACGAGTAAAAACAATCATTAAATCATCTAAGCTATATCAAGTTTTATTTAACAAAATTCATGCGAATAAACTAGCTGTTCAAGGCAATAGGCTTGATATTTGTGCTAATGAAGTTGCTATCTATTTGCTTCAGTGTGGCAAGGGTAAATATGTATTACGAGATAAAGTTTGTCTTGAAGTTGGAAGTGGATGGTTACTGACCCATTCTTTAGTATTTTACCTTCTCGGAGCAAAAAAGGTTTATGCTACGGATATTTATCCGCTATTACAACCTGAGATTATTTCCAGAGCTGTTTATAAGTCTGTGGATTGGAGTATTTTAGATTGTCTATCCATATTTGAAGATCGTGAGCTTATCAAAGTACGTTTAAAGAAGCTGCTTTCGTTAGAAAAAATATCCGTAGAAGTCTTACGAGATCTGGGTATAGAGT
>JBAUTA010001092.1:0-4110 GCA_049581985.1 Kovacikia sp. | reverse complement strand
CTGTCAAGGCTTTGAATTTCGTCAATTATCTGACAAGAAACCAAAACGGGTATGGTTGTAGCCAAAATTCATGGTGATCCTGTAAAGAATGGTTTTTGGGGCGCTTCACCCGAAGCCCGAATGGTCTTTGGGCTACTCCATACCCTCAGCCACCTCTGTGTTCGTCAAGCCGCCTTACTCTGTGGACTCGATCGCACTAGCCTGTCAGAGTACCTGATGCCCCGAACTCTCTCTTTTGCTATCTATTGTAGTCACCGCTCTAATGCCACGATCGGTGCCTTAACTGCCCTATTTGAACAATCCCTGGCAGAATGGCTTAATGCTGTGCGAACTGCCCGCCGCTGCGTCTACGACCCCGTTTGCCGGGAACGGGAATCCAGTTGTCATGCCTGTACCCATCTGGCTGAAACCAGTTGTCGCTTTTTCAACCTGAATTTGGGACGCTCATTCTTATTTGGTGGTCAAGATCGACTCTTGGATAAGAACTTGATCGGCTATCTTGATCCTTCCCTTTGACGCTTCATCAAGATATGCCAGATTCCCAAGTTCAACTCGTCATCACCGCCCCAGAACCCTATGGGGCAGCTTTGGCTCACCGGATGAAGTGCCGGATGACGTTGGGAGTGCTGACTCAACTCCTGGCTCAGGCAAAACGATCGATCGTAATCGCTGCACCCTTTATGCAAGCTGGCTACGGGCTATCCAGTGGCACCTTAGCCGATGCCCTGCAAGCAGCACTGCAAAGAGGCGTTAATGTCGATGTAGTAGGTACAGGTCAAGGCTTACAAACCCTCGATACCACTTGGTTAAGCCAAAACGCTCAGGGACGCTTACGCCTATTTCAGCCCAGGGAAAACATGGCAGATGCCCAACGCCTGGGTTCCCATGCCAAATTTTGTGTAGCGGATGGGCTGTCTGCTTATGTAGGCAGTGCTAACTTAACGGCTCCTGGATTGGGCAGACATCTAGAAATGGGGTTATTGGTTCAAGGTGAAGTCGCCCGACAAATTGAAGACTTTTGGATCTATGCTCTTGAAATTGAGTTGTTCATCCCGGTTACGTGACAAAACTTTACTATCGAGGCATGGCAGAAGCAAACGGTAAGCCCAAGGTGGGGCGTAGTGCTCGACTCCTGGGAGTCAGACTTGGCATTGATATTGACATTGAAGAAATACCGAAAGATTGGCTGGATGACCAGGGATACTTGCGACCCGAAGCAGAACGCAAAGCCACAGCCACAGGGGAGGTGGTGGTTATAGCCGTTAGAAGCAGGAAAGGCATGTCCACATCACTCTCGATCGAGAGCTTACCTGCCTTTCGCAGACCTACAGCTTTTGGAGGCATGGGGAGAGATCCCTTGTGGCAGACTGAGGACAGCCAAATCAGCGGTGATCTTGAGGCTGTCCAAGATAGCGCCACTCACGTTAGCATTATGCCAAGAGTGACGATGCTTTTGGAAAAGTACGAGACCGCATTGGCAAATACCCAGAACGACTGGCAAAAGGTGGGTTGAGATGGCTTGGACATTTAGTTTATCGGCTGAGTGTGGTGAAGAGCAGATTGCTGCCGAGCAATTCGCCCAGCATTTTGATGGTCTTGCCTGGATTCTTGCAAATGGTACTCAGTACCAATGTCATACAACCCTTTTTCAAGATCTTGAGGGAAACTGGTGGAGTCGGGTTTCTCCAAGTGGTATTAGTGAAGTTGGCATTGATGCATCCGACATTGCTTACCAGATGACAGAGTTAGGTATTCTACTCTATCAGCGTTTGCAGTCTGCTCCACCCTTTCGTTATGCCCTGGTTGGTGTGGAAGCCGATGAATTTAGAACCTACAGCGAGTTGAGTACAGAAATTCCTGTAATCAGTTTCCCAGGTTTGGTCTTAGCGGAGACCGTTTGGCGATCGCTCGGAGCCTCGACCTTATTTCGACCCTTCAGCCCTGGCTACGTTTGGCGGCCCTATGAAGGCGAAGTTTACAAACCACTGATGGTATCGCCAGATTTGAAAAATAAGCTCAATGAGTTACTTGTTCTCACATGAGATTCATCAGGTAGGCGATTGCACAAAACAAGTCCAAGGTTGCGGCGCGTGCTAACAATGCGTTGGTGCGGACGGTACAGAGGTTATCTGTGAGCTTCAAGGGTATCTGCCGCCGCACAACTTCACCGTTAAGCGGACAACCCTTTCCCTCAGGTTGAATGAATCTCCTTGAACTAGGCGGCTACAACCTACGCAATCTGGGGACGCTCAACATCCTCCTCGGGAAGAACGGCTGCGGCAAGAGCAGACTGCTCAAGCAGGTAGAGCAATCGCTAAGGGGCCGGATGGACGTCGGAGCATTGCGATACATCAGTCCGGAGCGTGCGGGACTGCTGCAGTATGAGGCGAATATTGAGCAGAACATCACCGCAAACCCTACCTGGCTAGCAGACACTCGACGCCAGAATCAGGCGCAGCAGTTTCGCCAGCAGTCGGCCGCTCAGTTCCGACGGCTTGAGCTACTTGTACTTCGCGAAATTGAGCGGACACCGGAACTTCGCCAAGATCAGAGCAAGACCTTCGATACGGTCGTTGACCGCATCAACACGCTTCTTGACCGTGTTTACCTAGAGCGTGGCGATCCAAGCTTCGTGATCAAGGATCGCCGTAGTGGACAAGTCGTGGGCGCGTCGGAGGTGAGCAGCGGCGAATCCGAGCTGATTTCGCTCGGAATCGAATGCTTGATGTTTGTTCGGGAGTGCATAGCGGACTGGAATAACGTCCTGCTCCTCGACGAGCCGGACGTGCACCTTCATCCCGATCTTCAAGCACGCTTTGGCCGCTTCCTGCGAGATTTGCTGAGGGAATCACCGATAACACTTCTGCTCGCGACGCATAGCACCGCCTTCCTCGGCGCAGCGCTACTTCTCGGCAGCATGGCTCCAACCCTGCCGCTTTGCAGGTGAACTTGAGCGTTAGGCAGCAAATGATCCTTGGTACTTCCTATAGTCCTCAAAAAGCGTTTGTCGCTTTCGCCCGAGAATTCCTGGATCATCTCGCCCAAGACGACTACAGCGCGGCACTCGCAAAGCTCGACCAAACATCTAAGAAATGGTCAAAGGCTGAGCTGCGTTCCGTCATTTCATCTGCCCTTGGTGGTGAACCAGTAGCCTCAGCAGAGAGGCTCAAGCGCTCTGCTGCCCCGAAGCTTATTGAGGTCGAGCCCGGACAGTTCATTCTCCACCATCGGATTTCGGTAGCATCTGGCTGGTCGGAGGTGCGCGTTACGTTTAGATTTGTCCAGAAACCAAAGACACAGTATTTTCGAGTGATTCTGGAGGGCGTTGCAGCCTAACAATTCATTCAATTTGACCGTCGGGGTTGGCCGATTTATTAGCAATCTCTCCTGGCCAGCAGCCGCTCAACCGGAATGTTAAACCTACAAAAAGGCAGTCTGATAGCGCAAAACTCATTCCCATGCATATAATATATGCATGGGAGTTGAATGGGACCCGCACAAAGCTGACATTAATCTGCAAAAGCATGGTGTGCGCTTTTCTGACGCCGAGGCAGTTTTATTCGATCCGAATGCTCTTTCTTTTGAAGACACAACTGCCCAAGGCGAACAACGGTTTGTTGTGATTGGCATGGATCATCTCTTGCGTTTGCTGGTCGTGATCTACACTGATCGAGATAACAGTGTTCGACTTATTTCAGCCCGTCCTGCCACTCGTTCTGAGAGATATAAATATGAAAGCGGAATATGATTTTAG
Source organism: Kovacikia sp. (assembly GCA_049581985.1). Taxonomy (GTDB): domain Bacteria; phylum Cyanobacteriota; class Cyanobacteriia; order Leptolyngbyales; family Leptolyngbyaceae; genus Kovacikia. The sequence goes on along the minus strand of JBAUTA010001092.1, from coordinate 356 downwards.
TCAAGCCAAACGGGGTGCTGTTATTCCACAAACAGGCAAAACCCGCATAACGATTTATATTGATGATGATGTTTTAGAAACATTTCGCGAGCGGGGTGACTCTGCTGGCAAAGGCTATCAAACTATCATGAATGAAGCATTGCGGGAGTATCTCAACAAAGTGAAGCCGCCCCTAGACGAAGAGACATTGCGCCGAGTCATTCAAGAGGAACTTCGCGCAGCGAAATAGTTGAAGGTCAAGCCTAAAATTGTTTCTTTGGTTTTCTTGCGTTGCCTAACCAGGGCTTGCAGCGGATGGCCGTAAAACTCTGGCGATGACTCGAAGACCCTTGCCACCGCTGAAGCCCAAGCCGTTA
>JBAUTA010001091.1:0-3345 GCA_049581985.1 Kovacikia sp. | reverse complement strand
CCCTAACTGGTTTGAATATAAAATTCCAATTTAAAAAGCAACTACGACAGATGAAAACAGGGTGCAGGGGTTTGCCCCCCAGCCCCGTCTACAACCCTTATTCTTTAAATGGGGATAACCCACTTGCTGGCCTGATTCACCAGACTACTGCACTCGCACGGAACCTGCACAAACTACTTTCAGACATGGATGAAAGATTATGAGCCTTAATGCTGTTACATTGGTTGGCCGGGTCGGGGGTGATCCCGACGTCAAGTATTTCGAGTCCGGTAGCGTTGTTTGTAATTTGACACTGGCCGTCAATCGGCGAAGCCGGAATAATGATCAACCAGATTGGTTCAATCTGGAGCTGTGGGGAAAACAGGCAGAGGTCGCCGCCAATTATGTCCGCAAGGGTAGCCAGATTGGCGTAAGTGGCTCACTCAAGTTTGAATATTGGAAAGACCGCAATACCGGCGTTGATCGGTCTAAACCTGTCATTCGGGTAGACCGCTTAGAGCTATTGGGATCCAAACGCGACAGCGAAGCGGAGATGGGTAACAGCGGTTATGAGGATGAGTTTTAATCCCAGGGAGCAGGTTGCCCCTACCCCTTTACGATGGCTGAATTAAGTAGTGGGGGCCATTAAACGGGTGCTATTAAACGAAAGATATTTTGGGGGTGGAGGGGGTGCCCCCTTTACCTGGGGCAACGCCCCCACCAACCCCTGCTGATCGCTTGTGATGCGTACTTACTGAGTAACTAAACTTAGTAACTGATTTGCAGCGTCACAGAAGCCTCTATCTGTTGTTCACCACCGATGACTGGGGTAGGGGCTTTCGCGAAGCTGGTGCGGGCCTCTAAGCTATCCAACGCAAGGGGGCGCGGAGGGGGGGCAGAAGCCCCATTCACCTGAATGCCGACAATCTCCCGCCGCGTCAGGTTAAGAGCACCAAGAACGCTATCTGCCTGGGTCTGGGCATCCTGAGTAGCTTTGCGGAGGGCATTTTTCTGGGCATTGGCGATCGCATCCTCCGACGCCATAAAGCTAACCCCATCAATCCGACTGGCTCCGGCTTTTACCGCATCGTCCAGCAAAGTGCCTGCCTTCTGCGTTTCAACCCGAAAGCTAACGATATTGCTGGCAGTATATCCGGTTAGATTTTGGACGCCATTGTCATAACGGTAGGTGGGGCTGAGATTGATGCCTGTCGTTTCCAGCTTTTCAACCTTGCGAGCTTTGAGGAGCGTCACCACGGAATTCGATCGGCGTGCCACCTCCTGCTGCACTTCATTAGCCGTCTTTCCCTGGGCCTCCACCCCCAATCGGACCTGGGTTAAACTTGTAGCGATCATTTCCGTCCCGCGTCCGGTTACCGTTAACATCTTCAGCACCTTTTCCTGGGCCAGCACTGGATTCGTCAGTGCCAAAGTCATTAGTCCGGTGCTAATAGCCAGCAGTCTCAAGCGCTGCCAATAACCCGGCTTCACAGCTAAAACGGTTGAATTCATAGAACATCCTCACCCAATCAGTTGACTTCAGTAAATAGCGATTAACCTGGTACCTGTTGTGGCTCCATTCGTCCTCAATCCCTCTGCCAAAATGGGCGATGGCCTTTCACTCCGCCTCTCCTTTCCCTTTCATCGGAGAAGGGGGGGAGGGAGATAGTCCAGAATGCAAGCTCAAAGATTGCCCGGTTAATAGGTAGGTTGTCTACCTATCCCTAATCTGCCACTCAACCTTAGATTTGTGGAATTCGTTACAGTTTCGGAAACTTCTATCGGGAGTCGGGGGCGGGTTAGGAATTTAGGAATGGGTGTAAGTTTTAAATGAGGGGCAGGGCAATTCCCAGCCCCACTCCTGCCTCCTCCCCCACCCTCACCTGCCATCCCCTTCCTTCCTATGTCTTCCATCCTGGTTGAAAATTTGAGCAAGGTCTATCCCGTTGCAATCAAAGAGTCGGGATTGAAGGGCACAGCCCTTCATTTTTTTCGTCGAAACTACCGATATATCAAAGCGGTTCATAACATTTCGTTTCAAATTGAGCCAGGGGAGATGGTGGGGTTTTTGGGGCCAAACGGGGCTGGCAAAACCACTACCCTCAAAATGCTGACTGGCCTGATTCATCCATCGGATGGCCAGGTGAATGTGGCTGGTCACATCCCCTTCCAGCGAAAATCTGCTTTTTTGAAAAAAATTACCCTGGTGATGGGGCAAAAGCAGCAGTTGATCTGGGATTTGCCCGCTATGGATTCCCTGCGAATTAATGCGGCGGTTTACGGAATTAGCGATCGCGACTTTCAGAACCGCGTTGGCACCCTGACCGAGATGCTTTTCTTAGAAGGGAAATTAACTCAGCCCGTGCGTAAGCTCTCTTTGGGTGAGCGGATGAAAGCCGAATTGTTGGCAGCGCTGGTTCACCAGCCGCAGGTGCTGTTTCTGGATGAGCCCACGCTGGGGCTAGACGTAAACGCTCAGGTCAGCGTCCGAGAATTTCTGAGGGAATACAATCAGCGCTACCAGGCCACGGTTTTGCTGACCAGCCACTATATGGCAGACATCACAGCCCTCTGCAAACGGGTGATTGTGATTCATCAAGGGGAACTACTCTACGACGGTAGTTTGGAGGGACTGGTCGATCGCCTGGCCCCCTGCCGCGAAGTCAAGATTGAATTAGCCCATCCCTACCCCGCTGAAAAACTCTCCCTCTATGCTGAATTGGAAGACGTCGAGGGGGCGTGGGCACGGTTCCTGGTGCCCCAAGAAACCTTGACCCGGACTGTTGCCAAAATTCTGACCGAGTTGGAAGTTCTGGATTTGACCGTCACTGAACCTCCAGTTGAAGAAGTGATCGGACGTATTTTTCAGGCAGGAGCCGTTTCATGAACGGGGTCAAGCGTATCGCCCAAGCGCTATCTTCGGTTTACTACGCCTACATGGTGGAATACCGGGCAGAGTTAATCCTGTGGGTGCTGGCTGGGTCACTCCCCTTTATCCTCATGGGTATCTGGATGCAGGCGGCAACCAGTGGGCAATTTGGACTTTCCTCCGTTCAGTTTGCCCGCTATTTCCTGGCGGCGTTCATTGTCCGGCAGTTCACCATTGTTTGGGTGATTTGGGAATTCGAAAAAGATGTGGTAGAAGGAAAACTTTCCTTCCGTCTGTTACAACCTCTCGATCCTGTCTGGCACTACTTATTTGCCCACCATGGAGAACGGCTTGCCCGCGTGCCCTTTGCGCTCATGCTGATCGGGCTATTTTTCCTGCTCTATCCTCAGTCTTTCTGGGTTCCTGGGCCAGGGAATCTGTTCCTGTTTGCGATCGCCACTCTGATGGCATTCATCCTGCGATTTTTAATCCAGTAC
>JBAUTA010001090.1:0-5684 GCA_049581985.1 Kovacikia sp. | reverse complement strand
TCAGAAAATTGTCCAGCAAGAGATTTTGGCTGAAAAAAGCCAGATTACCTCTGGCAAGAACCCGCCAACCGTGCTGCTGAACGTACCCGAACAGGTGAAACCCGGACAACAATTTAATTTTGATGCGATCGTCCAGGAACCTTTAGGTAACGATGTATTGCTAGGCTCCGCCCTGGAAGAACCGGTGAAGCCAGATGGATTCATCAATCCCACCACTGCGGATTTAGAAGTCCTCTCAGCAGGAGGGATCTACAAAGTCGGGCGTGCCCCAGCAACCCCAGAGAGCCGTTGGCTCTCAGCCGTTTTAGTGCGGCAGGATGGAATGACTCTGGTAACCCAGCGAATGAATGTGGTTAAGTAGCTGGGTGCTATTCAGCTAAAGATAGCTTTGGAGGTAGGGGGACTTCGGCGAACCTCTCAGCCGGACGGTAGAACCTTCTGACTGGGAGCTTTACCCCCCTTCCTACGCCTACGGTATATACACAAGTTTGGGTCAAGGCAAACCCACCCCCAGGCCCCCTCCAAACGAAATCCCGGCTTGCGTTTCGAGGCTGGGGTCGTGATCACAACCTGACTTCCATCCCAAGTTCAAGCTTGGGGTGCATTGGACTTGACTGATTTCCCTGGATTCTCGTTATATTGGCCTCAAACTCATTACCCCAGACCCTTTCGGGGGCGTGGGGGAGTTAGGACCCCACAAGGCGGGGGACAATGTATTTTCTGTGATGCTGGGCCACAGAAAATGCATTGGCAGGGGGGAAGTCCCCCGGCAGAGGATTGGGTTTAACACAAGATATGTATACACCGTAGCTTCCTACGCCCCAATTACCTATCACTTCTCATATAGCGATCACTTCTCATATAGCGATCGCCAGTTTGACTAGGACAGAGGATTAAAGGGAGAGTGGGGGCGTTGCCCCCGCACCCCGTCCTAACTAATAGGGCTACGGCTATACATTGGTATAAACCTGCTTGTAATACTCCTGATACTGGGGCGAAAGGAGCGGTTGCCACCAGTTGCGGTGGGTTAGGTACCATTCCACGGTTTTGTGAAGGCCGCTTTCGACGGTTTCAGAGGGCGTCCAGCCGATTTCAGTTTTGAGTTTGGTCGCATCGATCGCGTAACGGCGATCGTGACCTGGACGATCCTTTACGAAAGTAATCAACTCACGGGCTGGACGCACAGGTAAATCGGGCGCTAACTCGTCCATCAAATCGCAGAGTTTGTGAACCAGATCAATATTCTTAACTTCATTATTGCCACCAATGTTGTAGGTTTCTCCTGGCTTGCCGCGATGAAGAACCGCATCAATGGCACTACAATGATCCTCGACATACAGCCAATCACGGATGTTTTGCCCATCTCCATAAACCGGTAAAGGCTTACCCATCAAGATGTTGAGACACATTAGAGGAATCAATTTTTCCGGAAAGTGATAAGGCCCGTAGTTGTTAGAACAGTTGGTCATCAGGGTGGGCATGCCATAGGTGTGATAATAGGCCCGGACCAGATGGTCACTTCCCGCTTTAGATGCTGAATAAGGACTATTCGGTGCGTAGGGGGTAGTTTCCGAAAATCCCGGATCATTCGGATTCAGGCTGCCATACACTTCATCGGTGGAAACATGGTGAAAGCGATAGTGGGTTGGTTGTCCATTCGCAAGCCAGTACTGCCGGAAGGCTTCCAGGAGGGTAAAAGTACCAATGACGTTCGTGCGAACAAACGCATCGGGACCCAAAATTGAACGGTCTACATGGGACTCCGCCGCGAAATGGGCGAGAATCTCAATCTCCTCTTCCTGAAGTAAGGCATCCACCAGGGGACGATCGCAAATATCCCCCTGAACAAACCGTAAATTTGCCCATCCTTCCAGGTCTACCAGATTGTTGCGATTACCTGCATAGGTGAGGGCATCCAGCACCACAACACGATCGCCCGGATACTGCTTGCACCAGTAATGGGCAAAGTTAGAGCCAATAAACCCTGCCCCGCCGGTAATTAAAATTGTCTGGGGTTGCCTTGGTCGCATTTGCTTCTGTTCCACAACGATCCTCGTTTCAAGAGCTTAGAGTTTGAATTTTGATATCCTGACGGACAACTAGGAGACCAAAAATAAAGTTTTGGAGGGGGATAGAGGGGGAACTCCCCTTCTAGGGGCGCAGCCCCACTCCCCCACGGTGCAAAATTTAGGGTTTGCAACCCTAGGTCAGTTCAATCTGAGAATCGTCCCCAATCATGAACCGTAGGGCTTTGGGGCGCTGGGGTGCGGCTCGGAGGTGGGCTCGCTGACCAATCACACTATCCACAATTCGCTGATGAATCCCAGTCACCTTTGCACCTTGCAAAATAACGCTATGCTCCAGGTCAACTTCAATCAGGGTGACCTGATCGGCAATGCTGCTATAGGGACCGATGAAACAATTTTCTAAATGGCAGTTATTGCCGATCGTGACTGGACCTCGCACAGTGCAGTTAATCAGTTGGGAACCAGGGCCAATCTGGACCCGCCCAAAAATCTGACTTTGCCCATCCACTTCACCCGCAATATCTGACTTCAGGCAAGTATCCAGAATAATCTGGTTCGCTTCAAGTAAATCATCCTTTTTACCCGTGTCTAACCACCAGCCTTCAATCTGACGGGCTTCTACCTGTTTCTTTTGATTGATCAAATCCTGGATAGCATCCGTAATTTCAAGCTCACCCCTAGCAGAGGGTTGGATGCGATCGATTGCGCCATGAATTGTATTAGCAAAGAAATAAATGCCCACCAGGGCTAGGTTAGAGGGTGGAACCTTGGGCTTCTCCACCAGATGCAGCACCCGTCCCTGCTTATCTACCTGGGCGACACCAAACGAGGTGGGGTTTGCTACCGGACGCAGCAGAATCATGGCGTCCATCTGCTGCTCTTTAAAGCTATCCAGGAATAACCCCAGTTCACTTTGAATCAGATTGTCTCCCAGATACATAACAAAGGGAGAATCTCCCAGAAAAGGACGCGCAACCTTTACCGCATGGGCAAGTCCTGCGGGCTGTTCCTGGAGAATATACGTGATATTGGCACCAAAGCGATCGCCTTCTCCTGTTTTTGTCCTAACCTCATCCCCCGTTTCGGGACTAATAATAATACCAATGTCAGTAATTCCCGCTGCTACAATTGCCTCAATTCCATACCAGAGAATGGGTTTATTGGCGACTGGAACAAGTTGTTTGGCACCTGTATAGGTCAGTGGTCGCAGGCGCGTACCCTTTCCACCGCTGAGAATAATTGCTTTCATAGATAGGGGATTTGTAAGGAGTAAGGATGGGGAGATTATGTGTAAATTTCAGCATTTGCGATAGGTACTCCTACCTGGTCCTTAGCTGACAGAATGGGGTCGGTTGCCAGGGGCCAGTTAATCGCCAGATCAGGATCGTTCCAAAGCAGCGATCGCTCATGCTGAGGAGCGTAATAGTCAGTTGCTTTATAGAGAACTTCAGCTACCTCAGAAACCACCAAAAACCCGTGGGCAAATCCTGCGGGGACCCAGAACAATCGTTTATTTTCAGCACTTAACAGGCAGCCTACCCATTGCCCAAAGGTTGGTGAACCTTTTCGAATATCGACTGCTACATCAAATATAGTGCCCACAACTGCCCGCACAAGCTTTCCCTGCGGTTGCTGGATTTGATAATGCAACCCACGCAGAACGTTCTGGCAGGAACGAGAGTGATTGTCCTGGACAAATTGAACAGTTATTCCAGTTTTTTCCGCAAAAGTGCGTTCATTATAGCTTTCAAAGAAAAAACCGCGTTCATCTCCAAATACACGAGGTTCAATAATCAATACGTCTGGAATCTCTGTGGGCAAAATATTCATTGCAATCTTCTCACAACAGTTGACGTGCGTCAGACTTGAACAATGTTCATAAATCCATACCGACTATAATTTTTATCGCCTATCAGGGCGAGAACTTCCAAGGGTTCTTCCGTGTCTTCACTGAAAAATAACTATATATGGCAAGGAAAGAGAAAAAAACTCCTCGAATAACTGATCTGAAGCTAACTCCGGCAAGAGTTTCAGCCAGTTTTGTGGCAAGTAAATTTATATTTAATTCCATGAACTTTTAGTTGAAGGCTTTGAAATTAGTGATTGAGTGTTCTACTGCGATGGGGTATCAGGCTCGTATCGCAGCAATTTCTTGAATCGGTATCGAAATTAACAACGCTTGGCGTCCAGCTATAGGAGTCTGCAAGTCTAATCTTTATATTTGCTATATGACTTTGATCAGCATTCCAATCATTGATATTGGAGGACTGTGGTCTAAAGATTTTAGTGATCGCAAAGCAGTCGCAGCGGAAATGCACAAGGCATCCCATGAGGTGGGATTTTTCTACATTGCCAATCACGGCATTGAGGCTGCCGTGATTGAACAAACATTTGCTGAGGCAAAGCGGTTTTTTGATTTGCCATTGGAGGTAAAAAGTAAAGTTGAGATCGCCAAATCTTCCATTTCACGAGGATTTGAGCCGATTGGCTATCAGATCCTGGACCAGAATGCGGCCCCCGATCTAAAGGAAGGCTTTTATATTGGGATTGAAAGAAGTCCAGATGATCCCCTGGTTCAAGCTGGCACTCCCAATCACGGCCCCAATCAATGGCCTCCAGACCTGCCAGGTTGGCGAGCGCATATGGAGTCCTATTTTGCCCTCATGACAGACCTATCCCGACGACTGCTAGGAGGGCTGGCATTATCCCTGGAAGTCGATGAACACTACTTTGATGGGGCGATCGACAATCCGATGGCAATCCTGCGGTTGCTTCACTACCCGCCCCATCCTGTCCAGGCGTCTGCCAGGCAGTGGGGATGTGGCACCCATACTGATTGGGGAACAATCACCATTTTGCTACAAGACCAGATGGGAGGCTTGGAACTCTGCACATCGGATGGCGATTGGATTCAAGCAGACCCTATCCCTGGCACGTTTGTAATCAATCTGGGCGATATGATGGCACGCTGGACAAATGATTACTACCAGTCCACTCCCCATCGGGTGGTCAATCGATCGGGCAAAGAACGCTATTCCATCCCCTTCTTTTTCGATACGAACTACCACGCTTTAGTGAAATGTATTCCCACCTGTCAGAGTCCTGAGAACCCACCCAAGTACCCTCCGATCACAGCTGGAGAGCACATTCTGGAAATGTATCGCAGAACGTACGATTTGAAGCGCGAGGAAGTGGGAGCAAGAACCTAGAAAGTAGGAATCAGTTTCCGATTAGCCGTTGCCAGTGAGCAATTTCTACGACTCCCCCTCTGCCCACCTCCCCCTCTTTCAACTCAAAACTCAAATCTCATAATTCATAACTCTTTCCTTCCATAACTCTTTCATCCCATAACCCTTTCATCCCTTATCCTTCATTCTTCCCCCATGTCTACCCTACTCGTCAAAAACATTCACACCCTGGTAACAATGGACGCGGCGCGGCGTGAGATTCGCAATGGTGCGCTGTTTGTGCGGGATAATGCGATCGAACAGGTGGGAACCTCTCAGGAACTTCCCCAAACTGCCGATGAGGTATTGGACCTACAGGGGCAGTATCTGGTGCTACCCGGTTTAGTCAATACGCATCACCACTTCTACCAAACCTTGACGCGAGTGGTGCCAGCAGCCCAGGATTGCGACCTGTTTAACTGGTTAACAA
>JBAUTA010001089.1:0-1676 GCA_049581985.1 Kovacikia sp. | reverse complement strand
ATCGACAGCCGTTATTTGTCCGGGATCGCGATCGGCTCCTTTAGCGGTTGCTTTTGCCAATCATCCCCACATCCAAGCGATTCCAGTTTTAGATGAACGGTCCGCCGCCTTTTTTGCCCTTGGAATTGCCCGTCAAAGCCATCGTCCAGTCGTCCTTGTTTGCACTTCTGGCACGGCAGGGGCAAACTTCTATCCCGCTGTGATCGAAGCCAGAGAAAGCCGGATTCCGTTGCTGCTGTTGACCGCCGATCGCCCCCCTGAGCTACGGGACTGTAACGCCGGACAGGCGATCGACCAGCACAAGCTATACGGCACCTTCCCCAATTGGCAGGCTGAACTAGCCTTGCCTTCCCTGGAACCCGGTCTACTTTCCTACCTGCGGCAAACAATCCTTCACGCCTGGGAACGCACTCTCTATCCAGTTGCCGGCCCCGTTCATCTCAATTTTCCCTTGCGCGAACCCCTGGCCCCCTTGCCCCAAACCGCTGCCCAAGCCCTTGCAGCGACCTTCAATAGTGAAGATTTCTTCGCCTCCGTTGTTCCCCTCTTCCCTCCCTGCTCCCCCCTTCCCCGCTCCCCCGCTCCCAATCCTCTTCTCTCCCTCCTTGCCCCCCCCGGCATGATCATTGCGGGTCCTGCCCAACCGCAGGATCCAGAGGCCTACTGTCGGGAGATCGCCCACCTCTCCCGTGCCCTCGGCTATCCCGTGCTGGCAGAGGGATTGTCCCCTTTACGTAACTATGCCGACCTCAACCCCAATCTGGTTTCAGCCTATGACTTGATCCTGCGGAACCCGACCCTGGCTGAAAAACTAATCCCCAGTACGGTGATCCGGATTGGGGACATGCCCACCAGCAAGCAATTACGCGCCTGGTTAGAGAAGACTCAACCCCGGCAGTGGATTCTTGATCCGGATGGACGCAACCTGGATCCGCTGCACGGCAGAACTACTCACCTGCGATTGACCGTTGAAGCCTTTGCCGCAATCGTTCCCAGGGAAGAAAAAAGTTCCCATTCCTATCTCAATTTTTGGTGTGCTACGGAGGCTCAAGTCCGCCAGGAAATTGACCAAACCCTGATGGAAATGGACTTTTTATTTGAAGGCAAAGCTGCCTGGTTACTGGCAAAAATGCTTCCCTCTGGAACCCCGCTATTTATCAGTAGCAGTATGCCCGTGCGGGATGTGGAGTTTTTTTGGCCGACCGGAAATTCCAGGATCCAGCCCTACTTTAACCGGGGTGCAAATGGAATTGATGGGAGTCTGTCTACCGCATTGGGCATTGCCCATCACCAACCAAGCAGTGTCATGCTGACGGGTGATCTGGCACTGCTGCACGACACCAATGGCTTTTTGCTCAGAAATCAGTTCGTTGGACACCTGACTATTGTGCTGATCAATAATGATGGCGGTGGAATTTTTGAGATGTTGCCGATCGCCCAATTTGACCCACCCTTTGAAACCTTTTTTGCCACCCCCCAATCGATCGACTTTGCTCGACTCTGTGTCACCTACGGCATCGAATATGAACTCATTACCACCTGGGAGCATTTCACAAAACGGCTCAATCCCCTGCCTGAAACTGGCATTCGAGTCCTGGAAATTCGCACCGATCGCAAAGCCGATGCCCTTTGGCGACAAAATAATTTAGGCAGGTTTGCTGCAAATGTATAGCTAT
>JBAUTA010001088.1:0-1522 GCA_049581985.1 Kovacikia sp. | reverse complement strand
ATCCAGTACAGACCGGGGCCTAAAATCCCCCTTGAACGCCCCAGACGGAAAATCACACCCCGCTGATACTCGCGATCGAGCTTTAACCCCGCAGCGACCAGAATAAACGCAACTCCAAAAAGCGTACCAATTAAGCTGCTCATAATCCTCTAACCCAACCCGATAAATCCATTCTAGTGGTCTGACAAGACTGTTTTGCAGGGTTGAAAACCCTCAAAACATCCTAAAAATGGGTTTTGTGGATTTGAATGACCGCTCAAATCTATCCTGACGGACTACTAGGGGCTGTAAGATAGGGCGGTTATTGGTTAACTTTTATCGTCCTTGTGCCCCTCCCCCTATGACACCTTAGAGGCTCCAGATGGGCATTGAACCTGATTTTCAACGGGAGCGGGAATTCTAGGAGGAATCATGGAGGGCAGGCTTGATTCACAAATTGTCGAAACTGGGGTTGGCATTTCCTGTTCCGATGGAATTAGCAAGACAATACTTGTGAAGCTCTTTAAGCCTTTTGCTTTGGGAGTCGCTGCCAGTTGAGCTTGATTCTTGCCAGAAAGGGTAAGGCTGTAGGTGTAATTGTAGCTTTGGGAAATCACAGATGCCGATCGCTCTAATTCTTCCAAACTAGAGGCAAATCGTTTATTTTTTGTATAAAAATCTTGCTGCGCCCGATTCATTGTCTCCAGATATTTCTGTGCGTCTGTCTGTTGCTTTAAGATAGCCTGCTCGACATCGCCTGGAATAGAGCTCTGGTTTCCTGACGCGTTGGGCAATAGGGCACCCGATCGTCTGGCAGAACCGACAGCAAAGGCAGAAACCACTGCAACGGCAACACCCAGCAAAAATGCCGGAAGACTTACCAGCGTTAAGGCTGCCAGAAACCGGGAAGGTCGAACTCCAGCGGGAAAGAGCTGTTTCGGCAACGGAATTTGGGCCGTGATCTGTTCGGTTGCAAACAACAGGCGGTTCAGATGGGATTGGACACGGGGAACTAACCGGTTAGATCCGGTTTGAACCTGCCTCAAGTGAATTTTTGCAGGGGTAAATTTGTCCTTAGAGGCATCGTTTGATTGAGGAAGGGATGGTTGAACAATTTTGGGAAATTGCCTTTCGGTTGTCTCAACCTTTGTTGGAGGCAGCTCTGTTGCCGGAACCATGGCAAACACTTCAGTCCAAATGGGTAAGTCTTCTCCAATTTTTTTGCCATAAACCTTTACGGTTTGAATCACCCCAAGTCCTAAATTTGCCAGACCTTTGCGGGTAAAACTAACGAGCGTTTGCTGATTCAGAATCCGGGTTGAACTCAAAAACACATGCAGATCCTTACCCACTATCTGGAGTTCGGCGGTCACGCCTTTAGGTTGCAAGGCAAGATTCATCAGCGTTGCGATGGCTTCGGGATCACCCTGTTTGGCAGATTCCAAGAGGTTAGGCTGAGTCATAGGAAAGACAAGGGAAAAAAGCTGAGTAAGTAGCTCTAATCGCAGGTATAGGAGTGTGAATTTAATATTCAGAATACTCG
>JBAUTA010001087.1:0-2437 GCA_049581985.1 Kovacikia sp. | reverse complement strand
GATTTGAGCCGTTTGCCCAGAATGACTGAGCCAGACAAGTTAGCAGCTATGCAAATCCTATCAGACATCACGATCTCAGCTAAATTTGCTGCTCCCAACTTACTGCTACTAATCACATCTAAACAAGTCAATTTGTCAATTTTGTATGGTAATGCGTCTGTGTCGCCCTTCTCCTATACCATTTTTGGATTAATTCTTTGTGGCTTGGTTGGAGACATCGAGTCTGGTTATCAGTTTGGACGACTTGCTCTCAGGTTGTTGTCACAGCCGAACACCCATTTACTCAAAGCTAGGACATTGTTCACGGCATATGAACACGTCCTGCACTGGAAAGAGCATGTTAAAGAATCACTGGAGCCATTGCAAGAAATCTATCAAGTTGGACTAGAAACTGGAGATTTAGAATTCGCAGCTTATTGCGCGCATTGCTATTGTTTTCAGCTCTATGTTGTTGGGAAAGAACTCGCAGAGGTTGAATACGCTATGAAAACCTACAATGAAGCGATTAGTCGAATCAAACAGAAAACAGCACTGGCCTGGAATCAAACGTTTCAGCAGGCAATTGCGAATTTGATGGGATATTCAGTTAATCCAATCCATTTAATTGGCCGATTTTACAATGAAGAGGACGGATTACCAAAACATGAAATAGCAAACGATGGAACAGCAATCTTTAATGCATTTTTTAATAAACTTTATCTATGCTATCTCTTTTCTGAGTACGCTCAGGCAATTGAAAACTCCGATGTAGCAGAACCTTATTTCATCCCAATTATGGGCACACCACTTGGCCCTTTATACTATTTCTATGATGCGTTAGCAAGGTTGGCTATATATTCTGGAAGTAGTACTGAGGTACAAGCAGAAATCTTCAAAAAAGTTACGGCAACGCAAGAGGAAATGAAACGCTGGGCATATTATGCGCCAATGAATTATTTGCATAAGTATTATTTAATCGAGGCAGAGAAAGCGCGAGTCTTGGGTCAGTTGCTTGAGGCAGAGGAGTTCTACGAACAAGCGATTCAAGGGGCTAGAGACAATGAGTATCTTCAAGAAGAAGCGTTAGCTTATGAATTAGCTGCCAAGTTTTATCTAGACCGGGGCAGGTCAAAGTTTGCTCAAACCTATATGAAAGAAGCTCACTACTGCTATGAACGCTGGGGAGCAACTGCAAAGGTCAAAGATCTAGAAACTCGCTACCCACAGTTCTTTCCTCAATCATCAGGCGGAAGTGACACAGCCATTCATACTACTTCTGGAACCACCTCTAATACCTCACCCATCGCTTTTGATTTAGAAACAGTGCTAAAGGCATCTCAGGCGATTTTAAGTGAAATTGAGCTAGATCAGTTGCTTGATTCCTTGATCCGGATCTTAATCGAGAGTGCTGGTGCCCAAACGGGCTGTTTAATTCTGGAAAATGCAGGGATATGGACGATCGAAGCTGCTTGTGAACTTAATGACGGTGAGAATGTCTGTGCCGCACAAGTGCTGCAATCGCTTCCAACGACCAATCGCCTACCCGAATCGATTATTCAGTATGTGATCCGAACACATGAAACCATTCTCTTAAATGATGCGACTCGTGAAGGTCATTTCATCCATGATCCTTATATTCAGAATAATCAATCTCAATCGCTTCTCTGTTTGCCGCTGCTAAAGCAAAGTAAGCTTGTCGGCGTGTTGTATCTAGAAAATCAATTAGTGGCTGGAGCCTTTACACCAGAGCGATCGCAAGTTCTGAATCTACTTTCTACTCAAGCCGCGATCGCGATCGAAAATGCCAAACTCTACTCAAAGCTCCGCGCTAGCGAAAGCCAAATGGCTCAATTTTTAGAAGCGATTCCGGTGGGAATTGGCATCATTGACGCGGCGGGTCGCCCTTACTATGTCAATCAACAGGGAATTGAGCTGATGGGTAAAGGCGTTGATCCTGCCGCGACACCAGAGCAGCTTTCAGAGATTTATCAACTCTATGTGACGGGAACGAATCAAATCTATCCAACAGAGAGAATGCCAATCATTCGGGCGTTGAGTGGTGAGCGCACGAGGGCTGATGATGCAGATATTCACCAAAATAACTTAACCATTCCAGTTGAGGCATGGGGTACTCCCGTCTTTGATGAACAAGGGAATGTAGTGTATGCGATCGCCGCTTTTCAAGACATCACAGAGCGGAAACAAGCAGAACACCTCTTAGCAAATTACAATCGCACTTTGGAACAGGAGGTTGCGGAACGAACTGCAGCCTTACAGCAAAGCGAGGCAGAACTGCGCGCTCGTGAACAGGAATTGCGGCTCATTACAGATGCTCTCCCGGTTGGTATTGGTTACATTGATGCCGAGCAACGCCACCGCTTTGTCAACCGCACCTATGAGATTTGGCGCAACTGTAGCCGAGATGAAATTTTAGGCAAGTCGATTCGTGAACTGGTAG
>JBAUTA010001086.1:0-1961 GCA_049581985.1 Kovacikia sp. | reverse complement strand
CCCTTCACCCCTTTCAAAACTTTATTGTTGTTGTAATTTTTGTTGTACTAGATTTCTTGGAGGGACGGTTAAACGTGTCCTGACCATTTTTATATCGCATGAGAAGGATTGATGTCATTGGGATCGGGATCGGGATTTTTGCAGCAGGTGGACTGGCTTATCTCTTTTTCAAGCAAGTTGGGCTAGACAGTATCTCCGCTGGCATATGGTCCCAGACTCTCCTAATCGGTGGTTTGTTGGGCTGGTTGCTGACCTATGCCTTCCGCGCAGTTACCCATACCATGACCTATAACCAGCAACTCAAGGATTATGAGGAAGGGGTTCTTCAGAAGCGGTTGGAGGAGTTAACTCCGGAGGAATTGGCCCAACTCCAGGCGGAAATCGAGCAGGAGAAACAGGCTGGCAAGGAGTAGGGGGAGCAGTCATAGGAGGGTGGGATGACGATGAAGAGGTAGGGGGAGCGATTGCTGTCGAGGATGGGGGATTAAGCGGTTGAAAACTCAAAACTAGCCGCAACTCAATCTAAAATCTAAAGTCTGCCATCTATTTTTTTCCTCTGTCCCCCTTACCCCAAACCCTTTTCTTCTAATGACCTCTGTTTCCCAGTCCTTTGAGTCTCTGCGAAGCCGTGCCCAGTGTGCGTTAATTCCCTTTATTACAGCGGGCGATCCGAATCTGGAGACAACGGCAGAGGCGTTGCGGGTTCTTGATCGGAGTGGTGCAGATTTAATCGAGTTGGGGGTGCCCTATTCGGACCCGTTGGCAGATGGACCGGTGATTCAAGCAGCGGCAACTCGGGCCTTGCAGCGAGGAACCCGGTTTGATCAGGTGGTCGAGGTTGTGCGCGAGGTGAGTCCGACGTTGCGATCGCCCCTGATCCTGTTTACCTACTACAACCCCATCCTGAACCGGGGCATTGAGAATTTTTTGCGGCAAATTTCTGAAGCAGGGGTGCGGGGGCTGGTAGTCCCCGATCTGCCCTTAGAAGAGGCGGAAAGTTTGTTGAGTCCAGCGGCTGACTATGGGGTTGAAGTAACATTGCTGATCGCTCCGACCAGTCCGAAGGAGCGCATCGCTGCGATCGCCCAGCATTCCCAAGGATTTATTTACCTGGTAAGTACCACGGGGGTAACGGGAATGCGAACCCAGGTGCAATCGCGGGTGAAAGATTTGATCCTGGAGCTAAGAACGGTAACCGATAAACCGATCGGAGTTGGGTTTGGGATTTCTCAACCAGAGCAGGCTCGTCAGGTGATGGACTGGGGAGCGGATGCGGCGATCGTCGGTAGTGCTTTTGTCAAACGCCTGGCCGACGGAACGCCAAATCAGGGCATAGCGGCGATCGGTGAGTTCTGCCGCAGCTTAAAAGTAGCTTTGACTGGGCATTAAATGAGCATTAAATGGGTATTAAATTCAAAGCTTCTGGAAAAGCCCTGAAAAAAGATTTTCAGACCCTCGGCGGCAGACGCTGAAAGCTATGCAGAAGCAGCTTCCAGCACTGGCTTTCAGCACGTTTGGGGGATAATTGTTACCTGCTTAATCGGTCAGAAAATAGGCCAATTCAACAGGTAGAATTTCCCAAGTTCATAAAAAAAATTTCAAATTCCATCCGGATTCTGTAAAATCACTTAGAAGTTAAATTGCTTCTCCAAAGAAATCAGCGTTTTTCCTCAGTGGGTAACCCTGGGCGGGATTTCTTTGGGCAAGGGGGTGCAGCAACTTATGAGTCTTGTAAATCTTGTGAGTCTTGTAAGTCTAATTAGAATTCTGACGCTGCTGTAGGGTTTCTTCAGGTCGCTTTGAGCCAGAGAAATATCTGAGGCAGGCTGATGAATTGAGTTCAATACTCAGTTTTCCGAAGCCATGAATCATCCAAAAAGCCCCTTGGTGTGGGGACGTTTTCGCTTTTTTGTTGTGGGAGTTCTAGCAGGATTGATTCTTTTTCTGGGGCTTCCTATTGC
>JBAUTA010001085.1:0-3979 GCA_049581985.1 Kovacikia sp. | reverse complement strand
ACCGTGACGATCGCCAGTTGTCGATGCCAGGATGGTGGGAACCCTGGGTATGGCACCTGCCATATTGATGACTGGTTTGGTTATGTCAAATCTCAAGCAGCCTGAATTTAGTCAGCTAGTCCAGGAGCTGCGCCAACGTAGTGGCCTCACTCAAACGGAACTAGCCGCCAGGATTGGGGTGTCATATTACTCTGTCAACCGTTGGGAAAACCAGAAAACAATGCCGGTTTCTCTCGCTTTGAAGCGGATTGAGGAAGTTCTGCGTGAGATGGGCGATCGCGGTGCAGACCTGCTGGAACAATATTTTCCTGCTGAAAATCGGAAGTAGCTATGGCATCCGCAAACCAAAACCCTGAACAACAAGCCCGCGATCGCATTGATGCGCTTCTAAAGCAATCTGGTTGGGATGTACAGCCCAAAAAGCAAATCAATCTAAGTGCAAGTCTAGGTGTGGCTGTGCGGGAGTATCAAACCGATGCGGGTCCAGCGGACTATGTGCTGTTTGTGGATCGGCAGCCGGTGGGCGTGATTGAAGCCAAGCGGGACGAGGAAGGGCATCGCCTGACTGTGGTTGAGGAGCAATCGGGGGAATATGCCGACAGCAAGCTGAAGTACATCAACAATCAGCCGTTGCCGTTTGTCTATGAGAGCACGGGCATTCTCACCCGTTTCACCGATCGCCGTGACCCTAAACCGCGATCGCGCCCTGTCTTTTCGTTCCATCGTCCTGAAACGTTTCAAGCCTGGTTGACCCAGGATAAATCGCTGAGAGCGCGGCTATTAGACCTGCCCGTTCTACCCATTGAGGGACTAAGGGATTGCCAGATCCGCGCAATCAATAACCTGGATACGTCATTCAAAGCGGCTCGTCCTCGTGCCCTGATTCAGATGGCGACGGGGAGTGGCAAGACGTTTACCTCGATCAACTTTATCTACCGGCTGTTGAAGTTTGCCAAAGCGCAGCGGGTCTTGTTTCTGGTGGATACCAAAAACCTGGGTGAACAGGCAGAGCAGGAGTTTATGGCGTTCACACCCAGCGATGATAACCGCAAGTTTACCGAGCTTTATGCTGTGCAGCGGTTGAAGTCGAGCTATGTGGCGACGGATAGCCAGGTCTGCATTTCCACGATTCAGCGGCTCTATTTCATCCTGAAGGGGGAGGAGCTAGACGATAAGGCAGAAGAGGCGAATCCCAATGAACTGGTGCAGCCCAAAGCCCCGTTGCCAGTGGTTTATAACGATCGCCTGCCGATTGAGTTCTTTGACTTTATTGTGATCGATGAGTGCCACCGCTCGATCTACAACATTTGGAAGCAGGTGCTGGACTATTTTGATGCCTTCCTGATTGGGCTGACGGCAACCCCGGATAAACGCACGTTTGGCTTCTTTAACGAGAATGTGGTGAGCGAGTATACCCATGAGCAAGCGGTGATCGACGGAGTGAATGTGGGGTATTTGCCCTACATCATCGAAACTGAGATTACTAAGGACGGGAGCCGTCTGGTAGCGAAGGAATATGTGGAAAAGCGCGAGAAGCTGACCCGCCACCAACGCTGGGAGCAGCTTGACGAGGAGGTCGCCTATTCTGGCAAGCAACTGGATCAGCAGGTGGTCAATCCCAGCCAGATCCGCAATATAATTCGCGCCTTTCGCGATAAGCTGCCGGAAATCTTTCCCCATCGGCAAGAAGTACCGAAGACGCTGATTTTTGCCAAGGATGATAGCCACGCGGATGACATCATCAAGATTGTGCGGGAAGAGTTTGGCGAGGGCAATGCCTTTTGCAAGAAGGTGACGTATAAGGCAGAGGAAGACCCCAAATCGGTGTTGGCGCAGTTGCGAAATGATTACTATCCCCGAATTGCGGTGACGGTGGACATGATTGCGACGGGTACGGATGTCAAGCCGTTGGAATGCCTGCTGTTTATGCGGGATGTGCGATCGAAGAACTACTTTGACCAGATGAAAGGTCGGGGCACGCGCACCCTCGATCAAGATGCCCTGGTTAAGGTGACACCCTCTGCCCAAACGGCTAAGACCCATTTTGTGATTGTGGATGCGGTTGGGGTCACGAAGTCCCTCAAGACGGATACTCGCGCCCTGGAGCGCAAACCTTCTGCGGCGATCAAAGATTTGATGATGGGGGTGATGATGGGGGCAGAGGATGAGGATGCTTTTCTGTCGCTGGCAAGTCGGCTGACACGGTTGGAACGACAGATGACCCCGAAGAAGCAAAGCAGACTTCAGGAATTGTCGGGGGGCAAGAGTGTCAGGGAGATTGCAGCAGCGTTACTGGATGCCTATGACCCGGATGTGATTTTGGAAAAGGCGATCGCCGACAACGGTTTATCGGCAACAGACTCCCCAACGGAGGGGCAGAAGGAAGCAGCTCAGAAAGCGTTGATTCGATCGGCGGCTGGCATCTTCACCGGGGACTTGGTGGACTATGTGGACAATGTGCGGCGAGTGCATGAGCAGATTATTGACACGGTGAACCTCGATCGCGTCACGTTTGCGGGGTGGGATCAGCAGGCGAGGGAGCAGGCAGAGTCGGTGATTCAAGACTTTGCCCAGTTCATTGAAGCTAATAAGGATGAAATCACGGCACTGCGGATCTTCTATAACCAACCCTATCAGCGCCGAGCCATTACCTATCAGATGGTGCAGGAGGTGCTGGACGTTCTGAAGCTGCAAAAGCCTAGTTTGGCTCCGTTGCGGGTGTGGCAGGCATACGAGCAGGTTGAGCAGGTGAACGGCAAAAACCCGGTCAGTGAACTGGTAGCACTGGTGTCGTTGATTCGACGCGTGGTGGGGACGGATGCCACATTGACAAACTATGAGGCGACGGTGAACCGCAATTTTCAGGAGTGGGTGTTTCGTAAGCAGGCAGGAGCCGCGCCCAAGTTTTCTGAAGAGCAGGTGGAGTGGTTGCGGATGATGAAGGACTATATTGCCACTTCGTTTCACCTGGAGGCGGAGAACCTGGAGTATGAGCCGTTTGGCATGGGCGGAACAATCAGGATGTATGACCTATTTGGCGATGAGATGGATACAATTATCCAGGAATTGAATGAGGCATTAGCGGCATAATAGGGGGTAGCGACAGCCTTAGAATAACCTGGGCGGTTGGAGTTGATCAGAGCATTGGTGATCTGAGGTAGACAAAATGACTCAGTTACTCGAAAAACCAACAGGACAGCGGTTGATCCACAGTGGGCACACGTGGGAGCAGTTTAAGCTGATTCAAAAGGGCTTTGAAGGCTTTCCTGGAGTTAGGTTGGCATATTATGACGGGACGGTTGAGATTCGGATGCCAGGACGTGATCACGAGATGTTTTCCAGATTCATCAATTATTTGGTGATGACCTTTTTGTTAACTAAGGGGATTCGCTTCAAACCCACTGGAGCGATGACGCAGGAAAAAGTAGAGCTTGCTTCGGTTCAGGCGGATGAATCGTATTGTATCGGTGAGACGAGTGTGAGTGAAGCTAAGGCTGTTGCTGATCTTTCGATCGAGGTGGTGTTTAGTAGTGGCGGCGAAGGGAAGCTGGCTCGATATCTCGCTTTGGGAGTCAGGGAGGTTTGGTTTTGGGAGGATGGTGTTTTCAGTTTGTATCATCTGCGAGAAGGCAGCTACCAACGGGTGGAGCGGAGCCAACTGCCGGAGTTGGAGTCGTTGGATATTGAGTTTCTGAATCGCTGTGTGATGATGGCTGAAACCGATGAAGGAAAGGCTGTGACAGAGTTTCGACGGGCGATCGAGGTTGTGTGAGTTAGTAGGACTGAAGCCTCTGAGGTAGGGGAAATGGGAACACCAGAGAAAATCTATGAATTGGTGAAGGCATTGCCAGAGAGCCAGGCGGCTGAGGCGCTTGATTTTGTGGAGTTTCTCAGGCAAAAAGTTCGGCTGCAAGCTGGGGCGCTGCCGCCAGGGACGATTCCCAAGGGGACGCTGACGGGGCTGCGGGGCATTGCCAAG
>JBAUTA010001084.1:0-5325 GCA_049581985.1 Kovacikia sp. | reverse complement strand
AAAAACAAGAGCAGCCCGGAAAACAGCACTCCCAGGAGCAGGAAGGGAACTGCTTCGACTAGCAAGCTCAAAAAGAGCGTAAATGCGCTGTTCAGTTGGATCCAATTCATGGGGGGAGCGATCGCAGCGACAAATCATTGTAGAGGAGGAAGCATCATTCTACCGGATGACAATGGGATTTGGGTTGCGGTTCATCAGATTGAACCCTGGAATACGCTGCATGGGAGCTACGATGGGGGAAAATTCGCCCCTACTTAAGGTCGTCGGATGAGTCCTCCATAGGAGTGTCGGACAATTCCGTGCTTACCTGATTCAGGGAAATAAAGTTTCCTTTCCAATTTTTGACCAGAATAGAGCCAGGAACCACATCAATGACCTGTTGCAGAAACTCCTGTTGGGCCTTTAACTTGGCTTCGGTACGTTTACGATCGGTCATGTTTTGAATCTGTGCGACCACATAAAGCGGTTGCTGGTTAAGATCGCGCACCAGGGAAACACTTAAAAATCCCCAGACAATTTTTCCCGTGCGATGCCGATAGCGCTTTTGAATGTGGAAATAGGGGATTTCTCCTGCTAGCAACTGGCGTGTGTGTTCCAGATCCTTCTGCAGATCTTCGGCATAGGTAATCTCTTGAAATGTTAATTTCAAGAGATCTGACTCGGCATGACCCAGCATCTCGCAAAAAGATGGATTCGCCTGTAAAAGATTTCCTTCAGGCGAGGAAATAACGATACCGATCGCACTGGTCGTAAATGCGCCCCGGAATCGTTGCTCACTTTGCCTGAGGGCTTCTTCAGCTTGTTTGCGGCCTGAGATATCTTTGGCAACGCCCAATACACAAACTTGCCCATTCAATTCAATCAGCTCAGATGAAAAGAGCATGGTCAGCAGTTCACCGGAGCGGGAATAGAAGTTGTATTCCAGGTTGCAAATCGCCCCTGTTTTTTGTAAATTCCGGACGAGCTTTTCCCGCTCTTCTATCTGTGCCCAGAGTCCGATTTCCTTTTCCATGTGCCCCACGACTTCTTCCTTGGAATAGCCAAACACCGTTAGAAAACTACTATTAACCTCTAGAAATTTGCCTTCCAGGGTAGAAATTGCGATCGGATCTGGACTAGTCCGAAAGACCTTAGTGAATTTCTCTTCCGACTCTTGCAGGGCCACTGTTACCTCATCGAAGGACTGGTGCAAATGCTCAGTCATCTGGTTAAAGGAATGCGCTAACATTTCCAGTTCGGCAATCCAGCTAGCTTCTGGTACCGAGTAGTCGAGTTTTCCCAAGGCCAGTTCGCGGCTGGCTTTGCTTAACCGCAGAATTGGGCTGGCAATCCAGTAGGAAGTGAGAAGCCCCAGACCGATCGCTCCTACCAGAGCGAACGCGCACAGCAAAATCGTGATGTGATTGTTGTTATGCATTTCTCCCATGAAATCCGATTCGGGCACCGTCACAATCACCAACCAATCCAACCCCAATTCATCCCTGTAGGGAGTTACCTGCACAAATTGCCGATTCTCATCCCAGGTAAAGGTCAACTGCTGACTGGTATCGATCTGTTTCAAATCACCATAGGTCTGGGTCAAGTGTTCGGTTGTGGCGGACATCAAAGTGCCCCAATCGTTTGCCGGATTTAACCGCTTTGTAGTGCCGTTCATCCTGCGGTAAATCGGCTTATCGCTTGAGCTCTCTACCAACAGACCAGAGCGTTCTACAATAAAAACCGTTGCATTTTTATCTGCATGCAGTTTGCTCAGAAACTGATGGATTTTCCTGAGGCTGAGGTCAGTCCGGGTAACCCCAATTAACTGATTTGAGCGATCGAAAATAGGAGTGCTGACCGCCATCCTGACCTGGGTAGGTCGATCCTCTTCGATCTGAATTGGACTCCAGGTCTGTTTCCGTGCTCTAACCGCAGCCGCATACCAGTCATTTGAACCGGAACTCTCTTCCTTAGGCACACCAAACAGATAGGCGCGGTTGCCCCACTTGTCTACGCTATAGATATTGGTATCGCTCTCCCCTGATTGAGAGTTATCCGCAATATGCCAGATGCCTCTGGTGTAACCCGCCCCAATCGCGGCTCCCTGTGAATTCTTAAAACTCACATGACTGAAGCCATGGGTCTGGACCTGGGTCCAAAAAAAAATCCCTAACTTTTGCAGGTCATTAGACGGCAAAATGCCAAGGCGGATTGCATCGGCATTACTCTGGTTTGTCTGTCTGGCTGTAGCGAGATAGCTATCTAGCTGTTGCTCAATATGGGTGCTTATCTCGTCCAGCAACTGACTCGCAAGCTGATTAACAGATTGCTGCCCGTTTCGAAAGGAGAGATAGCCCGTCAACCCAACTGCGATCACCACTTCCAGAACAAAGGGGACAATCAGCACCGCTCTCAAAGGCAGCTTTTTGGAGCGATAGAGGGAAGTTCTGAGCGAAGAGGATTTTCTAGAAGATAAGGTTTTCGAACTCACAAGCTTCAAAATCGGTAGTTATGCAGTAGTTATATAGTCGTTATGCAAAGCATAGTCGGGCAAGAACGGGGTTGAAGCAACTCTCTTCAGCAGAGGATACTTCCCTGCCCTCAGCCTGTCGGAGTAATCGAAGTTCTCGTTACCAGGCTCTGCCTAGTAGACCAAAACGAAAGTTTTGGAGGGGGGTAAAGGGGGGTTCCCCCCTTTTGGGGGCGAAGCCCCCACTCCCCCATGTTGCAAAATTTATGGTTTGCAACACTAGTAACGTAAAACTGGAGGCTCTGCCTCTAGTCAGATGGAGGCAGAGCCTCCAGACAGGCGTTCCCAGAAGGATCCTGAGAACGAGGAGAGTCTCCCCGACAGGCTGCTAGGCTGTTAGACTGCCTTTAGAATTCCCCCTTTATAATTTGCCTTTAGCATTCCCTTTAGAATTCAAGCGTATTTGGTCACCTATGACGCGCGAAAAACCCTGGAACCATCGTTATCTCCTGACCAACAGGGTCAAACTTCATTATGTGACTCAGGGAGCAGGACCTCTAATGCTATTACTGCATGGGTTTCCTGAGTTTTGGTATTCTTGGCGACATCAAATCCCTGAATTTGCCCGCGATTACAAAGTAGTTGCCTTGGATTTGCGTGGTTACAACGATAGCGATAAACCTGAACCCCGATCTGCCTATATGATGGCAAATTTCTTAGAGGATGTTAAGGGTGTCATCGAAGGACTGGGGTACGATCGTTGCGTCCTGGTTGGGCACGATTGGGGCGGCATGATTGCCTGGAATTTTGCCTATGCCTACCCCACTTGGGTAACGCAGCTCATGGTTCTGAATATTCCCCACCCAGGAAAATTTGCCGCAGGGTTGAGGACGCCGCAGCAACTATTTCGTAGCTGGTATATATTCTTCTTCCAACTTCCGGTGTTGCCCGAATTACTGCTTCAACTGAATGACTATCAAGCGCTAGAACAGATGTTGCGGGGGATGGCAATTAACAAAAGTGCTTTTACGGAGGCTGACATTGAAGCCTACAAAAATGCTTTTGCTAAACCTGGCGCTTTGACCGCAGCCCTTAACTATTACCGCAACCTGTTTCAGCCAGGGGGAATGAACGGGCGATCGTGGGGCGTTTTAGAAGTTCCCACCCTCATGATTTGGGGAGAAGACGATATTCCCCTGGGCAAAGAGCTGACCTACGGCACAGAAAAGTATGTGCAAAACTTCCGCATCCGCTACATTCCCGATTGCAGCCATTGGGTCCAACAGGAACAACCCCAGTTGGTCAATCAGTATATGCGAGAGTTTTTGGAGGAATGGGGGATAGGGGATGGGGCTGACGGCAGGATAAAGGGGCATGGCTGAAGCCAGGGATGAATTGGTCGGGATAATTTTTGTAAAGTTGTCCGATGCTCATCCTCGTCCTTTGCCACGATCGCCCCAGGATTCTCCATCCTTACCCCATCCTTGCCCCCTCAGGACACCCCTTGATCCTTTTAGGCCGCATTAGGCTGCACTCGCTCCCAACTGAAGCGCATAAAGATTGGCATAGATACCCTGGTGCGCCATCAGTTCTGTATGGGTCCCTTGTTCGACGATTTGTCCTTGCTGAATCACCAAGACCTGATCTGCCTGGGCAACCGTGCTGAGGCGATGGGCAATCACAAAGCTGGTGCGTCCTTGCAGCAGTCGGGCGATCGCCGCCTGCACCAGCGCTTCTGTGCGTGTATCAATGCTACTGGTTGCTTCATCCAAGATGAGAATGCGAGGATTGATCAATACCGCCCGCGCAATGCTGATTAATTGGCGTTGCCCCTGGCTCAGCGGAGCACCCCGCTCTCCTAGTTGGGTGGTGTAGCCCTGGGGCAAGGACGTAATAAAGTCATGGACATTGGCTAACTGGGCTGCCGCTTCGATATCGGTCTGAGTTGCATTGGGAGCACCAAAGGCAATATTGTCAGCAACGGTGCCGCTAAACAGAATATTGTCTTGCAAAACGATCCCAATCTGGTGCCGTAAACTCGCCTGGGTAACACTGCGGACATCAATGCCATCAATTTTTACGGCCCCGCTGGATACATCATAAAAGCGCAAAATTAAATTAATAATGGTGCTTTTACCCGCGCCGGTTGGTCCCACCAGGGCTACCATTTGTCCTGGTGGGGCCTGCAAATTGACGCCCTCAAGGACGAGATGCGTGGGAGTGTAGCCAAAGGAAACCTGCTCAAAGGTAACTTTGCCTTGCATGGGCGGCATGACGATCGCATCCGGTGCATCATTTAACTGAGACGGTTCATCTAGCAGCGAGAAGATGCGCTCCAGACCCGCAACCGCAGATTGCGCCTGAGTATAGAACTGACTAAGAATTTGAATTGGGCGGAAGAACTGCTGGACGTAGAGTAAAAAGGAGGTGACAACGCCCACCGTTGCCGCTCCCGTAACCGCAAGATAACCGCCGTAGGCTAGTACGCCAGCCGTTGCCAGGGTATTCAAAAAATCGATCGACGGCAGAAAGGCAGCGGTAATTGCGACTGCATGCACATTCGCATCACGGTTTGCGGCATTTAATAAATCAAATTCTT
This sequence comes from Kovacikia sp., assembly GCA_049581985.1. Taxonomy (GTDB): domain Bacteria; phylum Cyanobacteriota; class Cyanobacteriia; order Leptolyngbyales; family Leptolyngbyaceae; genus Kovacikia. The sequence goes on along the minus strand of JBAUTA010001084.1, from coordinate 277 downwards.
CGATGTTGAGCTGAACCCGATTGAATGCCTGCGCCTCGCGCACACTGCCGATATCTTCTTCCAGCCTGGCAGAGAGTTCACCGATCGTCTGCCGGGTAACGCGAAATCTGGCCCTGGCCCAGCGGGCAAATAGTCCGGTGGTAAAGATCATCAGCGGCACAACCAGATTGCTCAATAGACCGAGTTGCAGGTTGATTGCCAGCATCGCAATGACAATTCCGATCAGGCTGAAAAAATTGCCCAGCATTTGGGCGATCGTTTGTCCAAATGCCTGGTT
>JBAUTA010001083.1:0-1853 GCA_049581985.1 Kovacikia sp. | reverse complement strand
GCTGGGTACTGGTTAATATCAATTCCACGTCTTGTGAAAATCAACCATGTATCTTTTCTTCGAATATGCCACTTCCTAACATCATCACCAACTACTAAAGGCTTAATAATTTCTGCACTTTTAGGATCTTGAGTTATCAATTCAGTACGTTTTGTTCCGCTGATTACAAAAGCTTTGTTAAAACCAGTAACTACTCCACGATAAAGCTGACCATTAATATACTCTCCAAGTGGGATACCTATCTGCTGCATCTTGTTCAGGATAGCTGCTGAATCAGAGCTTGCCAACACCCAGTCCGATCCGCGAATTGCAGACTTAGGTAAGGATTGACCATATTGGTCAATCAAGGCTGGAAGATCAGGATAGGGCGGATTGAGAGATTTTACAGGAGTAAAACAGGTGACAGTATCGGTTACTTTTCCCCGTTGGGCAATAAGAATCATGGGAAAGGTAGCAGCTTCAAAAACAGGCAACTCACCAAAATCAATGATATGTTTTATTTGGCAATGGGTTGCCATGTAGTGACGCAGGGGAACGCCATAATTAGCTCGAAACCATTTGTTCGAGGTGATATAGGCAAGGGAGCCTCGTTCTTTGAGTAAACTGACCCCTTTGCCATAAAAATAGGTGTAAATATCGGCTGTACCTTTATAGAGTTCAGGAAAGTTCGCTTTTAAGGCTTGTTTGGCTTCGTTACCTAACTTTTCCTGTCGCACATAGGGTGGATTGCCAATCACCACATCAAACCCGTGATTCTTTCGGAACACTTCACTAAAATAAATCCGAAAATCAAAGGTTTCAGCACTCCCGGTCAAGGTTTGAATCAGCGATTTAATGTCCCGATTTAACTGTGTTTTACGTTCAGAATTAGTTTCATCAAAAAAATCGAGCATCAATTGATCAAGCTGCTCTAACTGCTGATAATTCAGCACATTGCCTTGATATTGTTTCACATCCCCCCGCTGATCGACTCCCAGCAAGGAGTTGCCACAAACAATTTTGTAGTCCAGGTTGGGCAACGGCTTGATGCGGGTGTAGTCTTCCTCATCCACCACCAGCGACAACCACAGCCGCAACTTGGCAATATCCACCGCGCCGGGGTCAATGTCTACCCCGTAGATCGAAGACTGAATGGCATGGCGTTTAAAGGCGTAGGCAGTTCTCCCCTCATCCCCCCTGCCCCCTTCTCCCAAGTGGGGAGAAGGGGGAGATCCGGAAGCCCTCTCCCTATTTGGGAGAGGGTTGGGTGAGGGCGTGAGGGCCAAATAGGTCGTCAACACCCCCCGCACCTTCACAATCTCCTGCATCATCCCCACCGGAAACGCCCCAGAGCCGATCGCCGGATCGCAAATTTTGATGTCTGCCAACGCCCGATCGATGTCTGCTGCGTAGGTTCGTACCGACTCCGGCACCTGAAACTGATAGGTTTGGGTTTCGCTGCCCTTTTGCACCACCACAGCATCATTCTCGATCGCCCGTTCCCCTTGCCGAATCAACCGCTCCAGATCTCCACGGGGCACTCGCTCACAGTATTCTTCCTGGGTAAGGGGCACTTGACCAGAGGTTGAGGTTTCAAACAGGCTGGTCTGCTGGGTTTGCGGCCGCGCGATCTCTACAGATTGTCGATTAATCGTCGTATCCAGATAGTTGATCAAACTTTCCTGACACATATAATGCACAATCTCACGGGGCGTATAGAAAGCACCCTTGGATTTGCGGTCTTTCACCTCCAGCAAATTCTCAAACACCTTCCCCAACATCTCCGGATCGACCGCCACCTCCTTATCCAGCGGCTCATCTTCCCGCACCGTGAAGTTATACAGGTCAAAGGTATCAAGAATCCGTTGAATCGT
>JBAUTA010001082.1:0-2091 GCA_049581985.1 Kovacikia sp. | reverse complement strand
TGAGAGACTAGACCTCACTAAAATTTAGCCTTTGTCCTTCATCCTATTTACCTTCACTCCTATTCTGGAATGGTCAGTCTTTAATGGTCACACCCATGTTCCGGGCGGTCCCTTCCACAATCTTCATGGCTGCCTCGATATCATTCGCATTCAGATCGGGCATTTTGGTTTGGGCAATTTCTTGCAGTTGGGCACGGGTAATGGATCCCACCTTTTTACGGTTAGGCTCACCCGAACCTGTTTGAATCCCTGCGGCTTTAGCAATCAGCTTAGAAGCCGGGGGGGTTTTCAGTATGAAGGTGAAACTCCGATCTTCATAGACAGATATTTCTACCGGAACAACCATCCCTGCCTGATCAGCAGTTCTGGCATTGTATTCCTTACAAAACATCATGATATTGACCCCGTGCTGACCCAGCGCAGGACCGATCGGAGGAGCAGGATTTGCTTTTCCTGCCGAAATTGCCAATTTAATGACTGCTGCTACTTTCTTTGCCATTGACTCTGTTAACTCTCTTTCTGAACCTGATTAAATTCCAACTCTACCGGGGTATCACGCCCAAAAATAGAAAGGAGCGCTTTCAGCTTGCTCCGCTCTGGACTGACCTCAATTACCTCGCCCTCGAAGTCTTTGAAAGGACCGGAGAGTACCAGAATCTTATCCCCAGGAGCCATATCAATTTTGACAATCGGCTCTTGTTCTTGGGTCTGTTTGAAAATCCGTTCAACTTCCGATGGCCCCAGAGGCATTGGTTTGACATGTCCCCGTCCCCGTCCATATCGGCGTTTCTGCTCTGCCCCAACGAAGTTAATGACGTTTGGCGTATTTTTAACAACCTGCCAGGTTTCGTCATCCATAACCATGCGGATCAACACATAGCCAGGAAAGACTTTTTCTTCGGTGTTTTGGCGACTACCATCTTTACGAAGCTTGACCGCAGGAGTCTGAGGAATTTCAACCTGAACGATGCGGTTAGCAACATCTAAGGTTTCAACACGCTGTTCCAGATTTGCCTTAACTCGCTTTTCACAACCAGAAGCGACCTGAACAGCATACCAACGAGCCTTACCGGAAGATTCCTCTCCGTGAGCCTCATCAAAATCTGCCTGAGTTAAATTTGGGGATTCGTCTGAGGTATACGTCATCCAAACACCTGTTTCGCTGCCCAAGAAAAGAAATTATCAACTAAATAGATCAGGCTAGCCGAAAGAATGACCATCAGAATTACGGCAATGGATTCGCTGATAAGCTGCTGGCGACTGGGCCAAACAACCTTGTCTAGTTCATCCTTGGTTTCCTGGAAGAAGATAGTAGGATTGAACCCAGAACTCGCTTCCTGCGACTTAATTTCATTTTCCTTTGCCACAGTTCCTTGATCTCCCGTTAAGTGCAGCCCAACCTAAATTGGCCTTGTTTGCCACCATAAAGGACTCAGCGCGCCCTGGAGGACTTGAACCCCCGACATCAGGTTTTGGAGACCTGCGTTCTACCAACTGAACTAAGAGCGCATACCTGAGCCTGAATGGCTTTACCCTCAGTCTATCAATTAAGTTAGCAATTAGCTGTCCGTGATTGGCAAGAATGGGAAAATCCCCGCTACTAGCTGACAACCAAATGCTGTGCTGGTTGATGGGTAAATGGCCAATCGCTTCCTAGAGTGCCCGATCAAACCGCTGCTTAAGGCGGGTTGCCTTACCGACACGATCGCGCAGATAGTAGAGCTTGGCACGCCGAACCTTACCTCGCCGCAGGATTTTAATACTTTCAATGCGGGGGGAATGAAGCAAGAAAACCCGCTCCACCCCAACGCCTTGAAAGGTCCGCCGGACAGTAATGTTCTGGTTGATGCCAGCACCGCGCATGGCAATGACCACGCCTTCATAAGGCTGAGTCCGCTCTTTGCCCCCCTCTTGAATAATTACGCCAACTTTAACAGTGTCGCCGACGTAGATCTCAGGGAGATTTGACTTCATTTGCTCCGCTTCGATAGAGCGGATAATTTCCTGGGCGTGCATAGGTTTGCCAAAAACTCACAGTCTATAACCTTAGCTTACTGAAAGACCGAAAGTCTAGTAGTTCATGGGAATAGT
>JBAUTA010001081.1:0-6172 GCA_049581985.1 Kovacikia sp. | reverse complement strand
CAAAGACTCTGACAAAATCTGCCCCTAGCAACCTGTCGAGGAGACTCTCCTCGTTCCCAGGATCCTCCTGGGAATGCCTGTCTGGAGGCTCTGCCTCTAGTAGAGCGCGGCGCAAGTTTAGCTACCGTAGAGCGGGCATCTTGCCCGCGCAGGCTAGAAGACTGCTCTACAAACGGTAGGCGTATTTCCGCCCATCACTACTAGTGTTACAAACCCTAAATTTTGCGACATGGGGGTTTGGGGGCTTCGCCTCCAAGCAGGGGTTCCACCCCTTCACCCCTTTCAAAACTTTATTTTTTTGTACTAGTACAAAAAAATAAAGTTTTGGTCTACTAGTGTTGCGAATCATAAATTTTGGAATAGGGGGGAGTGGGGGTAAAGCCCCCACCAGGAAGGGTTTATCTCTCCCCTTCAACACGAAAGTCTTGGTCTACTAGTTGTCCGTCAGGATAGATTTGAGGGGTAACCCAAATCTACAAAACTCCTATTCTGGGTTCTACAAAACTCCTATCCCGACTGTTTTGAGAGTTTTTTCAACCTTCAAAACAGTTTTGACAGGCCAATCCGGTGATGATGCTCCCACTTGAGAAAAGCCTATTTGGGGGAAAAGCCTATTTGGGAAAGGATGGAGAGTCCCAGGGCGATAATGAAAGGGTGTGATGATGGGCATTTCCCACGTTCTGGCGCGCCCGTTATCCTGCTCTTCCTCGAACCGCTCTCTAGTTTAATTGCGCCCACCTACCTGGCAGGATAGGTTAACCTAAACGAAACCTGTTCATCCGAGTATAGGCGTAGCCCGATTGGTTAGGACGGGGTGCAGGGGGGGAAAACTCTTGGCTAGGGGCAACGCCCCCACTCCCCCTTTAATCTGCTGTCCTAATCAAGCTGGCCATAGCTATATTTCACCGTTGAAGACTTTCGGGTTTTCTAGATTGATTCTTAAGGGAGATTGTTGTAACCAATGAGTAAGTGATATTTATGGATTGTTAAGAGATGTTTAGATGTAGATCGGATGAAGTGTTTCCCAGATTCGGCAGGGGTTAACAAAGAGTAGGTGATTCTACTTTTCTATGATGAAAGAATGCCTTACCATCCGGTTAGGATTTATTTGAAATGAGTGCGTACAGTTCGTTTCGTGCAATTGAGTAAAATTTAGTGGCTAAGGTTGGGGAGAGAAATATCTATGAAAGCCATGATTCTGGCAGCCGGTAAGGGAACTCGTGTGCGACCAATCACGTACATTACGCCCAAGCCAATGATTCAAATCTTGCAAAAGCCTGTAATGGAGTTTTTGCTTGAACTGCTGCGGCAGCATGGGTTCACCGAAATTATGGTTAACGTTAGCCACCTTGCCCATGAAATAGAGAGCTATTTCCGGGATGGTCAGCGATTTGGTGTGCAAATTGCCTATTCCTTTGAAGGCCGTATTGTTGATGGTGATTTGGTCGGGGAAGCGCTTGGTTCAGCCGGGGGAATGCGACGAATCCAGGACTTTTCACCCTTTTTTGATGACACATTTATTGTTCTCTGCGGCGATGCTCTGATTGACCTGGATTTGACTGCTGCAGTAAAGTGGCACCGGCAGAAGGGGGCGATCGCAACCGTCATCATGAAAACGGTTCCTAAGGAAGAGGTATCCAGTTATGGGGTGGTTGTAACCGATGAAGAAGGCAGAATCAAAGCCTTCCAGGAAAAACCCTCCGTTGAGGAAGCTCTCAGCACCAGCATCAACACCGGGATTTATATCTTTGAGCCAGAGATTTTTGATTACATTCCCTCAGGTGTGGAATACGACATTGGTGGCCAGCTTTTCCCTAAGTTAGTCGAGGTCGGTGCCCCCTTCTACGGCATTCCAATGGATTTTGAGTGGGTTGATATTGGCAAAGTCCCCGACTACTGGCACGCGATTCGCGGGGTTCTATCGGGCGAAATTAAAAATGTCCAGATCCCCGGTCATCAGGTTGCTCCTGGCATTTATACCGGGTTGAATGTGGCGGTGAACTGGGACAAGGTCAATATTCAAGGTCCGGTTTATATTGGCGGCATGACCCGGATTGAGGACGGTGCTACCATCATTGGTCCCACCATGATTGGACCTAATTGTTGGGTTTGCAGCGGGGCGACGGTAGATAACAGCGTTATTTTTGAATACTCTCGCTTGGGACCGGGGGTACGATTAGTGGACAAACTGGTGTTTGGGCGTTATTGCGTAGACAAAACAGGAGCCACGATCGATGTACAGGCGGCTTCCCTCGATTGGCTGATTACGGATGCCCGTCAGGCGTTGCCATCTCAACCTCCGTTGGAACGGCAGGCGATTGCTGAATTGCTTAACAGCGAGAGCAAGATTCTTGGGGTTTAGTTGCATTGCTGGCTAACGCTGATCAAGCGCAGCCCTAAATTTTGCATGGGGGAGTGGGGGCAACGCCTCACTCTCCCCTTAATTCTCTGTCCTGATCAAACTGGCGACAGCGATAATAGCGAAAATCATTCCGAATCTGAGCGATTTTCTGGTGCTCACACTTGGCTAGGGCTATCAATTGGCTAAACCTGAGACATTACGAGTTCTGGAGCCAGGCGATTGAGAATTTGTTTCAGCACCATTGCGGTCCAATCAATATCTGCTTCGGTCGTATCGCAACCGATCGTCAGCCGAATTCCTGACTTGGCCACCCGGTCGCCATAGCCCATTGCTTGCAAAATTGGGCTGGGGGTCACTTTGCCGCTGTGACAGGCAGACCCTGCGCTGATGCCGATTCCTGCCAGATTCATTTGGCGGACTAGCGCTTTACCATTGAGGACTTCGCCATCGGCGGATTGGACACAAAAACTCACATGGTGGGGCAGGCGATGGATGCGATCGCCCGTTGGAATTAATCCCGGTGTTTCTGACAGCAACTCAAACAGGCGATCGCGCAGGTGCAGCAGACGGGGAGTCTCACTCGCCATCTCCTGGGCCGCTAATTCTGCGGCGGTGCCAAAACCCGCAATCACCGGGACTGCTTGGGTACCGGAGCGCAGCTTTGATTCCTGTCCGCCTCCCCCTAACAGGGGCAAAATTGTTACATCTGGGCGGATATAAAGTGCCCCTGATCCCTGGGGACCATAAAGCTTATGGCTGGAGAGAGACATCAAATCGACAGGAAGCTGTTGCATATCCAGCGGCAAACGTCCTGCCACCTGAACGGCATCGGTGTGAAACAGCGCACCCTGCTGATGGGCGATCGTCCCCAGGGTTTGGATGGGCTGCAACGTCCCAACTTCGCTCTGTCCATAAATAATTGAAACCAGCACAGTATTTGGCTGTAATGCTGATTGGAGGTCGAGGGGATTGATCCGTCCCTGGGGGTTAACGGGCAAGCGAGTAACCTGCCAACCCAACTGCTCCAGCCAACGCACGGGTTCGGCGATCGCCGAATGTTCCACGCTGGAAATAATCAAATGCTGCGGCTGCTGATACTGGCGTGCAACTCCCATGATTGCTAGATTATTTGCCTCCGTACCCCCTGAGGTAAAAACAATTGATTCGGGTGGGGCATTAATTAAGCGGGCAACTTGTACCCTGGCGCGCTCAACCACCGTTGCGGCCCGCTGTCCCCAAGCATGAAGACTGGAGGGGTTGCCCCATTGGGCAGTCAACACCTCCTGCATGGCTGCGATCGCCTCTAACCGGGTAGGGGTGGTAGCACTGTAATCCAGGTAAATTTGCATAATATCGGGCATTGAGCAATCTTTTCTCCAGCATAGTACCCCCTTGAGCCACCGATTTGAACTATCCCGATCCGGGCCATCAAGAATGTACTCAAAAGCAATATTGCTATCCTTGGGCTAAATTTTTTCGTTCTCGCCCGGTTCAATAATCCGCTGGAAAAGGTACCCTGTGCCGCGTGCAGTTAGAATCAGTTCCGGGTTGCTGGGGTCATCTTCCAGCTTGGCGCGCAGTCGGGAAATGTGGACATCTACCACGCGGGTATCAACGTGGCGTTCCGGGGTATATCCCCACACTTCCTGGAGAATTTCTGAGCGGGAGAATGCCTCACCAGAACGGCTGACCAGCAATTCCAGCAGACTAAACTCCATGCCTGTGAGCCGAATCCGCTCATCTCCTTTGTAAACCTGGCGCTTGTTGGTATCAATCCGAATGCTGTTGATATGGATGACGCCAGAACTGGGAATACCTGTCGTCCCGGTTTTTTCCACTCGACGCAAAACTGAGCGAATCCTCGCCTCTAACTCTTTGGGTGAAAAAGGCTTCACCACATAGTCATCTGCGCCTAATTCCAGGCCAGTGATGCGATCGGCGACGTCTCCTAGAGCCGTGAGCATAATAATCGGAACATCCGATTCTTTCCGCAATTCCTGGCAAACACCATACCCGTCCAGCTTTGGCATCATCACATCCAAAACCACCAGATCGGGGTCAGCATTGCGGAAGGTATCCAAAGCTTCTTCACCGTCAGCGGCTGTCACCACGTCATAGCCAATCATGGAGAGGCGGGTTTCCAGAATCCGACGGATGCTTGCTTCATCATCAACGACCAGAATCTTTTCCTTATGATTTTCCAATTTGCTTGGACTCCCTAAGCTAAATTTCTAATGATTAATTTCTGTACCTTATCATTAAAGATAATACTTCATAGACTGAGATTCAAAGAGCTAAAATTCCTATCCTGGCTACGTTTCAAACTTTCTTAAGATTTGACAAGATTGGTTGTGCCAGATCTTTCTTTAAGCTTTGCTAAAGCTAAATTTTGATCTGGCTATTGTTGTACCTGCTATTCGCGTTCTTGATCCAATGCCCAAGCTCCGATCGCACTACGTTTGTAACCAATGCGGAGCAGAGTCCTCCCAATATTTTGGAAAATGTTCTGCCTGCAATGCTTGGAATTCCTTAGAAGAACAGGTGATTCTGCCACCGCCCTCAACAGCAGTGCGGGCTGGCCCGGCAACTGCGTCCCGATTGAATAGTCGGGGCCGTTCCACCCCCCAGACCCCTGCCCAACCCAGGGTTTCCCTTACCCTCGCGCAGGTTTCTGACCATCCTCAGGCCCGGTTTTCTTCCGGCTATGTCGAACTCGATCGGGTGCTGGGAGGCGGTATTGTGCCTGGCTCTCTAGTTTTGATTGGTGGCGATCCCGGCATTGGAAAATCCACCCTACTGCTGCAAATGACTAATCGCCTGTCCCAGCAGTACCGGGTTCTCTATGTCTGTGCTGAAGAATCTGCCCAGCAGGTAAAGCTGAGGGCACAGCGGCTGGGAGTCGGCCAGGGGCCAGGAGATGGGGAAAATGGGGACGATGGGGGAGATGGGGAAAAGGCGGAAGATAGGAGGGAAGCCCAAGTCAAAGTTCAGAATTTAAAACTCAAAACTCAACCCCCCGAATTAACTCAACCTCCCATTCCCCACCCCGAACTTTACCTGCTTCCCGAAACCGATCTGGACACGATTCTGGCAGAGCTGGAATCCCTAAAACCGCATGCAGCGGTAATTGATAGCATTCAGGCACTCTATTTCAATGCCCTGACTTCGGCTCCTGGTTCGGTGGCGCAGGTGCGAGAATGCACGTCGGTGCTCATGCAAATTGCAAAACGGCAGAATATTACGCTATTCATTGTGGGGCATGTAACGAAAGAAGGGGCGATCGCTGGCCCCAAGGTGCTGGAACATTTAGTGGATACGGTACTTTATTTTGAAGGCGATCGCTTTGCCAGCCACCGCCTGTTGCGATCGGTGAAAAACCGATTTGGGGCAACCCATGAAATTGGCGTGTTTGAAATGGCAGATCAGGGCTTAGAGGAAGTCCTCAATCCCTCCGAGCTATTCCTGGGCAACCGGGATGAATTTTCCTCCGGTAGTGCCACCATTGTTGCCTGCGAAGGCACCCGTCCAATTGTGGTAGAACTGCAAGCCCTGGTCAGTCCAACCAGCTATAGTTCTCCCCGCCGTTCCACCACGGGCATCGAATACAATCGTTTATTGCAGATTCTGGCGGTACTGGAAAAACGAGTCGGCATTCCTCTGTCTAAGCTGGATGCCTATGTCGCGTCCTCTGGGGGGTTGAGTGTGGGGGAACCTGCGGCTGATTTGGGCGTCGCTATTGCTGTGGTTGCTAGTTTCCGCGATCGCGTCGTTAACCCCCGCATGGTGCTGATTGGTGAGGTCGGTCTGGGG
>JBAUTA010001080.1:0-1588 GCA_049581985.1 Kovacikia sp. | reverse complement strand
GCAACAACTGCATCAGCAGGCAGTCCGACATAATTGGTTGTTACTGGCCAATGGGGTGGAGGAGCAGAAACAGGAGCAGCAGAAGCAGGTTCGGAGCAGGGCAGAGACTCAGGGTTGGGGAAACCGGGAAAATTTCCGATCAACACTCTCCCATTCACCAGTTCCCGACCTAACTCGCGATGCTCCTGTTTCCCAGCGGCATAAAATCAGTCGGGCTTACTTTCCCAGTCCTGCGGTGCAGGTTGGTCACTGGTGGCAACGGATTTCCCACCGTTATCCGTTCTATGCCCAACAGAGCGCTTCCGATTGTGGTGCGGCTTGCCTGGTCATGGTTTCCCGTTACTGGGGAAAAAACTTTAGTCTCAATCGCCTGCGGGACATTGCAAATGTGACCAGTAACGGATCTTCCCTCCAGGGCCTGACGGCTGCTGCAGAAAGTGTGGGCTTTTTTACCCGACCGGTCAAAGCAAGTCTCGATAAGTTGGCGGAGCAAAAGCTGCCAGCGATCGCCCATTGGGAAGGAAAACACTTCGTTGTTGTTTACGAGATCAGTCGAGATCGCGTGGTGATCTGTGATCCGGCGATCGGTCAGCGCAATCTCAAACCCGCAGAGTTCAAAGCCAATTGGACCGGATATGCGCTGTTATTGCAACCCACGGTTTTATTTAAGGAGGCTCAAGCATCCAGCCAACCCTTCTGGCAGTTCCTGGAATTAGCCAAACCCCATTGGTTAGTGCTCACGGAAGTGTTGATGGCGTCCTTGCTCATTCAAATCTTTGGGCTGATTACGCCGCTGTTTACCCAACTCCTGCTGGATCGGGTTGTGGTGCAACGCAGTGAGTTGACCTTGAATGCCGTCGGATTTGGATTACTTCTGTTTGGGCTATTCCGGGTTGCCATGACCGGATTACGACAGTATTTGCTGGATCACACGGCAAATCGGGTCGATCTGGCATTGATCGTGGGTTTCATTAAACACACCTTTCGCTTGCCTTTAGGGTTCTTTGAATCCCGTTTTGTGGGTGATATTGTTGCCCGTGTTCAGGAAAACCAGAAGATTCAGCGGTTCTTAACCGGGGAAGCCCTGTCTATTTTTCTGGATCTATTAACTGTCTTTGTCTACGTTGGTTTAATGTTCTGGTATAGCTGGAAGATGGCGCTGCTGTCATTGGTCATTGTGCCGCCATTCTTTGTCTTAGCTCTGGTTGCCACTCCCTTTTTACAACGGGTTTCGCGGGAGATTTTCAATTCCATGGCAGCAGAGAACAGTTATCTGATCCAGGCATTGACTGGAGTCCGGACGGTTAAATCGATGGCGATCGAACAAACGGTCCGCTGGCATTGGGAGGGGTTGCTGAATAAGTTTATTCGCTCCATGTTCTCCGGCCAGATGATTGGCAATCAACTCCAGATCTTTAGCTCCACAATTGAAGCCGTGGCAACTACTGTTCTGCTCTGGTATGGAGCATCGTTGGTGATTCACAACGAACTCACCATTGGGCAACTGGTGGCATTCAATATGCTATTGGCCAGCATTATCAATCCTTTTCGGCGGATGACCGTGCTGTGGCACGAGTTGCAGGAGGTG
>JBAUTA010001079.1:0-2918 GCA_049581985.1 Kovacikia sp. | reverse complement strand
GGTCTTAACTGTCTGAACACTCATTAGACTATCCCAATCGTTCAGGGCTGGAGGTCAATCGGGCGACAATTTTGCTTGCTTCCTGCCTGAAGGCGCGTCCCGCGCCTGGAACGCTCACGACCAAGATATAGCGGTTTACACTTGGGTGAAGTACAGAAATGTGAGGTACGCTGGGGCGCGAAGCACCCTGACTGTACCTCATACCCTTGAAAAGGGCTCTAAGCGGCGGTAGATAACCCATGCGGCATCATCATCATTTCTCAATTGTCCGCTTCATCGACCCGCTTAGCTGGCGTTATGTCAGTGGCTGGTTAGAGATCCGATTGCTTGCGGAACACAAAGACAACATAGGGTACGGTTGCACACATTGCCATCCAACCAAGTGAGATCGGTAGGAAAAAGCCATCGGGAATCATGACTAGTTTAATTGCACCTTGCATGATCCAATGGATAAGTGCCGATGCCCAAATAGTGCGGTGATTGAGATCGTAGAGATAGCAAAATGGAAATGTCGTTGCCACAGCTAAAAGCGTTGAAGCCAGAGCGATTGTCCAATCTAGGGATGCAAACAATAAGACATGTACCGCGACAAAGGGCAGCAACGAAAGGATTGCCGCGTGCAAAAATGTCTGCCCCTTGCGGAGATGTCCAAACAGATAGCCTCGAAACAAGACTTCCTCTGCGACTCCTGCTTGGGCAAACAACCCCAGAGACATCCCAAGCCAGTAATCATGTAAGGCCAACTTGGCTCCTGTCACCAGCGAAAAAGCTGGGTAGAACGCTAAAAGCATCCCACAAATGAAGATTGCAACCAGCATTGTACGCAAATTAGGACATCCCAAGCCCAGCGATCGCAGTGCATCCGGTACTGTTTGTTTAAAGATGAACTTTTCCACCCCAAAAGTGGTCGCTACCACAACGATACAGATCAGTACACCCGCTTCTCCCAATGTACTGTGAGTTAATTGAGCAGTGCGATCGAATACAAACCAGATGCAGAAAAAGCCTGCCAAGATCTTGCCCAATTCTTGCCATGGGAATTGTTGACGTTGCAATCTTGTCATGATCAACAGCGATCTTAATAGATTGATATTCCAACCAATACTGTCCCAAACAGAGAGAGCATCGCTCGGATGATATTACCTTTGTTGAGCAAGCCACGAATCCTAGCCAGCTCTGCTTGTTCATTGATATCCGTCTCAAGTAATTGCGTATATGCAGGCTCATTAATTAGTATTGATGAGGCAAAAGAACCTAATATATATAGCAATGCTCCGATGACAAAAAACCAGTTTCTAAAGCCATAAATCAGATATGCTGAAAATATTAGAATCGGAATTAGCACAATTGCGTTAACCACAGTCGATTTTCTCCCCGCCACAATGATCTTTGAAAAAACGGCATAATACTGTTCTTCTGTTAATGCATTAAATGTTACTCGAAGGACGGTAGAAAGAAATAGGACGACTCCAGCAAACAGAGCGGAAAGAATTAAAAATGAAATCTTAAAAAGTAATTCCATTGATGACTCCTTAAGGTATTCCTTTTGCAGGCACTCGTTAGGTCAACGATTGTTACAACACAACAGATTTTTGTATAACCGATACTCCCATTGCAATCAGCCCAAGATTTCTCACTGAACTCCCTAGTATTTGCAGGATGTCTGGCAACGGTAGAATCGCAACGCCAAGGTTTAAAATAATCCCAATCATGAAGAGGCTGACAGCACCTCGCCACAGAACTTTAGCCCTTAGGGAAGCAATTCCAAACATCGTGCCCCCAGCTACCATCAACCCTCCGTGAAATGTGTAGACACCCCCAAGTTTTCCTAACAGCATCTCGTAGTTGGAGATAGCCCCCTCAAGTGCGATCAGTGTTGTGTGAGCAAAGTAAATGAAGGCTATTCCATACAGCACCGAGCCAATCAACCCATCCCATCCGATTTGAGGACACTGATAAGCATACAATCCAAGCATGAGAAACGGTATTGGCAGAAATCCGGTGTAGTTAATGAGTAGTTGAGGCTGCGAAAAGCCTCCGCTAGTCCACTCAAGCACATCTGACAAGAGATGTAAGGTTGGAGCGAGGATAGCTGTAATCGCAATGATCCAGTGTAAGGTTTTTGTCATCTATACCTTCTCTCGACTGAGATTGTAGGGCAAGCTAACGCCCAAGCTCATCTGCGGTTTTGCCAGGGCGCAGCGGAAGCAGAACCGCAACTGGAACACCTTTTTAGGTAGGTTCTTGCTCTACCATGACTCTGGATACTCGGCATGGGTTGGAAGCCCTCCGCTAGCACAACCCCATGATGCCCTGGATGTCCAGAAGATGTGATCCGTAGGATTGATAGGCGGTGCTGTATCCAACGAGCCAGCCGGAATAACCACGATCTTGCCGTTGCGCGTTAGACGCGGAACCGGGCACCCGCAATGCCTGCAAAACCATTTACCGAAGCTCTTTGCTGTGGGAAGGTCATAACGTGTGACAATGTCCTCCCCGGAAAGCCATCGGAACTGGCTGGGCTCAACGGTTAGATTTGTGGCATGGCCTGTGCCCGTGCCTTTGCGACACCGTGAGCAATGGCAATGAACCATTTTCTGAAACGGCGGGCTTACTTCAAATGTCACCGTTCCGCAAAGGCAACCACCGTGAATGCTGGACTTGTTCATCTACTTCCTGGCTCAACTTCTGCACACTCAACCTGTACCACCGACTAATCCCCTTTCGCTACCAACGCCCCCAGTGACGGAAGACAGCTAGTTAACCTAAGCGAAGGGGTCGCTCCCTCCGTTCGGCTTCAAAACCGTGCGTGCGACTTTCACCGCACACGGCTCCTGAGATACTAACTCTTTGTCATAGACACCCGTTCAATTGAGTGGGTCGATTCACTCAACAGCCCTGGTTTGCAACCTCCCGGT
>JBAUTA010001078.1:0-3086 GCA_049581985.1 Kovacikia sp. | reverse complement strand
GGTTTCATTTATGGACGCAATGGAGTTTTTTCGACTAAGCACAGGCAGGTGGAGATCGCAACGAACTACCCATCACCTTGCTTTCAAGCGTGCTGAGTCTGGGGATTCCGAAATTTATGTTGAAGCCCTGAGCCCCGATCATCCCAAGATCGCTGAAATTTGCCAGCTCCATGAAGTGGATCTGGATCTGGCGATCGGAGGAGCATTTGTATCCTGGGACGGCTCTATGGGATGGGATCGATCGGACGAAAACCACGAGGGTTCTACTGTGTTTGTCCTTGTTCCCGATGCGGATGATTCTCTCCAGGGACGATTGCTACGGGAGCGTGGCTATGCTGAGATTGTGCCTGTGGTGGGCCGCTATCACATAGACGATGAAAATGGGTTAGTGCTGACAACCGATTACGAGAGCATGAGCTCGATCGAACGATTCTGGTTTGCCAGCCCGGCACTCCGTCTAAGAAGCAGCATCGTAAAGCGATTTGGTGGGTTCAGCACGGCCACCTTCTGCACGGAATTTCGGATTGAAAGTGAATCTGATGGTCGCTTAGAGCAGGATACTGCCGCTGCTCCGATCGAAGCGGGCGATCATTTTTCGATCCTGGGGTGGTAAGTGTTGAACCCCCTCTGTAGGGACATTACCCGTGATGTCCCTACAGACATTCCAGGCTGAGGGGCGCTTTCATCCCTACATCCCTTCATTTCCATTTTCTTTCAGCAGGGCTACAACAGACCGATCGCGTGCAAGGGGCCTCGCCCCATCAACAACTCCATCAGCACAGCCAAAATACCCAGCATCGCCAGCCGACCATTCCACACCTCTGCTGAAACCGTCATGCCCCATGCCCACTGTTCAGGCGGGTACATCTTCACTTGCTTCTCTGGATGCATGACTTCTGGCAAGGTCATATTAGGAGCATTCATCGCTTCTAATACCATATTTGCCAGGTCATCAATGAAAACGGGATGGGTATTGAGCGCAGGAACCCGATGGAAGTTTTCTATACCTGCTTCTTCTGCTACTTCCCGATATTCCATGTCAATTTCTTGCAGGGTTTCGATGTGCTCAGAGACAAAGCTAATTGGCACAATGACCAGATCCTTAACTCCCTGCTCTGCAAGCTCATGGAGGGCATCTTCGGTGTAAGGTTGGAGCCATTCTACAGGACCGACCCGACTCTGATAGGCCAGAATGTGAGGATTAGGTCTGCCAAGATTTTCCACAATCAACTTGACGCAGTCTTCAATCTCCTGTTGGTAGGGATCTCCTGCCTCTTCCACATAGCTGACCGGGACACCATGGGCACTGAAGAAAATGTAGACCTGATCAGGATTGGAAAATTGGTCAAGCTCTTTGGCAATAAGCTGCCCCATTGCCTCAATATAGCCCCGGCGATCGTACCAGGAAGGGATAACTGTATAGTCAACTTTTTGTAAGGCCGGGTCATCATTCCAGATTTTCTCTAGAAGTCGGAAGCTAGAGCCGCTGGTACTGATAGAGAAGTGGGGATAGAGGGGGAGAATCACCAAACGTTCAATCTGATCGCGCTTAATGCGGGCGATCGCCTCTTCCGTAAAAGGGTGCCAGTAGCGCATCCCAACATAAACGGCTGCTTCCTGCCCCTTCTGCTGAAGGCTTGATTGGAGAGCCTGTGCCTGCTCTTCCGTGATACGCCGCAGGGGGGAGCCGCCACCAATTTGTTTATAGTTTTCTTGGGACTTCTTGGCCCGTAAGCTAGAGATCAACCAGGCGAGCGGTTTTTGCAGCCAGGGATACGGTAGCCGAATGATTTCAGGGTCGGCAAATAAGTTAAACAAAAAGGGACGGACATCCTCTAGCTGATCTGGTCCGCCTAAATTTAATAATAGAACTCCAACTCGACCCATAACGGCTAAAGCTATCCCATATTCTCAGGTTTGTTACTCATTTTAACAATAGATCTTTAACTGAATTTAAGATAGTGAATAAATACCTATGATTTAGTTTTTTCTATGGATTTCTGGAGTGGAGTGGCACAAAGTAACCCGATCACGTGCATCCCACTTTTGCAAGGGAGTATCAACACTCGGATGTCAGATCTTGCTGGGTAGGCGCTTTTGAGAGCTTATCCCAAATTGAGTCTTACAAGATTGGGGTGCCCTCAACCCGATCGCCCTGATTACGCTCTTTCTTCCCTACATCCGCTGTGCTGAAAATGTGAAACGAGTGTTTTGCAGTTATCTAGCTATCTGGAATCAAAATCTCATCCTTCAGGAAGGCAACAAGCTGTTAATTTCCTGCGATGATAAAAATCGGGAGAGTTCTGGATACAGTTTATTTTCACCGTTGTTTCTGGACTGATTTTAGGGTTCACGGTTCTCGATCGAATCTCAGCCCCAATCTTAATTCGGAGGTTGAGCCGCTGCCTGTGCTGAGGTATTTTGCAGCTCTAGGCTTCATTATCTGTAGACTGGAACGTCTGCCATCTTTATTCCTGCCCGCAAAGTCGCTCCAGATAAGGTTTTAGAAGAATTAAAACTCTTTGACGGCAAAGTGTTACGCACTTCGCTCTCGAATATCGAGGAAGCAAAGCTAAAAGCAGCTTTAGCAAAAGCTCAAACTGAGCAGGAAGTTCCGGCAGCATAGTCTCATCTTTGTGAGATTGGGACTGCAATGATTCTAACTACAACAGTTGCAATCGTTGCGGCTCACTTCAAGTGAGAGCGACTGGAGGCTCGAAAGATGAACTTTAAACGCATTCTGGTTGCCATTAATCATTCTCTTCTAACAGCCACCGTAATTGATTGGGCACTCCAGTGGCACAGCAGGAGCAAGCCCATTTAATGCTCCTTCATGGCCTCTTAGATGTTACTGGACGCGACCTCTGGCTCGAATCAGGTGGGTCGTTTGGGCTCTATCCTGAAGTGAACCCATGAATTCGGACAGAAGATCGAAGACTTTAAGGAAGTTTTTCCTTTGTATCACATTCCTCTTTTGTTGTTCATTCCATTTCTTCTCATATTCATCTGGTGTTAGATAGCTTAATGACGAATGTATTCTCTTCTTCATATACACATTCTCTAAAAACTGCTCAATCTGTTCATCC
>JBAUTA010001077.1:0-2494 GCA_049581985.1 Kovacikia sp. | reverse complement strand
GAGGACAGGAGCAGATCCCATTGAGGTGTTTGAGCGGGCAGTTAAAAATGCTACTCCCTTAGTTGAGGTCAAAGCTCGTCGGGTTGGGGGCGCAACCTATCAGGTACCCATGGAAGTTCGTCCCGATCGCGGGATCGCATTGGCATTGCGGTGGTTAATCCAATACTCCCGTCAGCGTCCTGGCAAAAGTATGGCCAGCAAACTGGCAAATGAACTACTGGATGCTTCTAACGAGACGGGTAGCGCCATTCGGAAGCGCGAAGAAACCCACCGCATGGCCGAGGCAAACAAGGCTTTTGCCCACTATCGCTACTAGACTGCTTTTTAGCGTAGCGACCTGGGGAGTCCCCCTGAATCCTCAGTAAAAAGTATAAAATCTTAACAGAGCAGTCATTTCAAACCTGCGCAGAGACTAAGGAGGTAGCTGTGCCACGTACCATCCCGCTTGAACAAGTTAGAAATATTGGGATCGCGGCCCATATTGATGCAGGTAAAACTACCACGACCGAGCGGATTCTGTTCTACTCTGGTGTGGTTCATAAGATGGGCGAGGTTCATGAAGGAACTGCAGTAACCGATTGGATGGAGCAGGAGCGAGAACGGGGTATCACGATTACGGCTGCTGCGATTAGTACTTCCTGGACCCATCGGGATCCTGAAGATCCAAACCAGCCAAAGCCAGGGGCACCTGAGTATCGGATCAACATTATTGATACCCCCGGTCACGTCGATTTCACGATCGAGGTTGAGCGTTCCATGCGCGTCTTGGATGGTGTGATCACAGTTCTGTGTTCGGTTGGGGGTGTGCAACCTCAAACTGAAACTGTTTGGAGACAGGCAGACCGCTACAAAGTTCCCCGAATCATCTTTATTAACAAGATGGATCGCACAGGAGCAAACTTCCTCAGGGTTTACAATCAGGTGCGCGATCGCCTGCGGGCCAATGCGGTTCCAATTCAGCTTCCCATTGGTAGCGAAGAGAACCTCAAAGGCATTGTTGATCTGGTCAGGATGCGGGCGTATCTCTACACCAATGATCTGGGTACAGATGTCAAGGAAGCTGAAATTCCCGCTGAAATTAAGGATGAAGCTAAAGAGTATCGGCTTAAGCTAATTGAGTCCGTGGCGGAAACGGATGATGCTCTGACTGAGAAATATCTGGAAGGCGAAGAACTGACTGAGGCAGAAATTAGAAAGGCTCTACGTCAGGGTACCCTTGCCGGAACAATTGTCCCCATTCTCTGTGGTTCTGCCTTCAAAAATAAGGGCGTTCAGTTATTGCTGGATGCAGTTATTGACTATCTGCCGGCCCCCATTGATGTTCCCCCAATTCAAGGAACCTTGGTGGATGGTTCAACGGTTGAGCGGACTGCGGATGATTCCCAACCGCTGTCTGCCCTAGCGTTTAAGATTATGGCTGATCCCTATGGTCGTCTGACGTTTGTTCGAGTTTACTCTGGCATTTTGAAGAAGGGCAGCTATGTTCTTAACTCAACCAAGGGTAAGAAAGAACGGATTTCCCGTTTAATTGTGCTCAAGGCGGACGATCGCATTGAAGTCGATGAACTCAGGGCAGGTGACCTCGGTGCAGCACTTGGGCTGAAGGACACCTTCACCGGTGACACCATCAGTGATGAAAGCGCCCCAGTAATTCTGGAATCGCTCTTTATCCCAGAACCCGTGATTTCGGTTGCTGTTGAACCTAAGACCAAACAGGACATGGAGAAGCTTTCCAAGGCTCTTCAGTCCCTGTCTGAGGAAGATCCAACTTTCCGGGTTAACATCGATCCCGAAACAAATCAAACCGTGATTGCTGGAATGGGTGAGCTTCACCTGGAGATTCTGGTCGATCGGATGTTACGGGAATTCAAAGTGGAAGCTCATGTAGGCGCTCCTCAGGTAGCTTATCGGGAAACCATTCGGAAGCCCGTTAAGGCAGAGGGGAAATTTGTTCGTCAGAGTGGTGGTAAAGGTCAGTACGGTCACGTTGTGATTGAAGTAGTGCCTGGAGATCCCGGTAGCGGTTTCGAGTTCGTTTCCAAAATTGTCGGTGGAACGGTGCCTAAAGAGTACATCGGACCTGCCGAACAGGGAATGCGAGAAGCTTGCGAATCAGGGATTATTGCTGGCTATCCTGTGATTGACCTGAAAGCAACGCTGGTGGACGGCTCATTCCACGAGGTGGACTCTTCTGAAATGGCTTTCAAGATTGCAGGATCAATGGCAATCAAGGAAGCGGTTAAGAAAGCGTCACCAGTCCTGCTAGAGCCTATGATGAAAGTTGAGGTCGAAGTCCCTGACGATTTCGTTGGAAACGTGATTGGAGATCTCAACTCACGCAGAGGCCAAATTGAAGGGCAGGACAATGAGGCTGGAATTGCCAAAGTAACTTCAAAGGTTCCATTGGCAAAGATGTTTGGCTATGCTACTGATATCCGAACAAAGACTCAGGGTCGGGGAATATTCACAATGGAGTTTAGCAACTACGATGAAG
>JBAUTA010001076.1:0-2158 GCA_049581985.1 Kovacikia sp. | reverse complement strand
TGCCAGGACACTGCGTGCCGACCATTTTTCAACTGAAAGGGTTTTAAATCTATACGGCTCGAATTTTCTAACTTGCATTATCGTAACTCTCCTGAACAACTAGTCAACTAAAACAAAAGTTTCGAAAGGGATGAAGGATGGAACCCCTTTTGGGGGCGAAGCCCCAAACTTTCCTGTTGCAAAATTTAGTGTGTGCGACACTCATTGGACTATGGATGCTTAACCGACCTCACTAACGATTTTCCCTGTCATTTATTCCCTCTCATACTGACCCCCATGCTGAGGAGGGCGAATGGGCTTCGCCCTGATATAGCGGTTCTAAATCAGTTATGAGTTTGGGAGACTTTGGGAGCAGGGATTTTAGGGAAATCCTTACTCCCAATCCCCATAGGATCTCTACCGTCTTTTTCGAGCGTATGAGGTACAGTAAGGGTACTTTGCGCCCACTGTGCCTCACATTTCTGTACTTCACCCAAGCGCAAACCGCTATATCAATGGTTGGGTGGAATTAAATCAATGACAATTTTGAGGGTGCAGGAAATGGATACTCCAATCTACAAAACCCATTGTTAAAGTAGTTTGAAGATTTTTAACCCTGCAAAACTGTCTTGATAGACCCCTAGCGATGGGATGTTTTTGTAGCTCTACGATCGCGCAATCGCTGCTGATAGGAACGGAACGCTGGATCGTTTAGCTCATAGAGGTAAGGTTCTTGTTGATAACTGTATAAACCGCTGAATCCTCCACCACCCAGAGCCGTAACAGCCATTGAGGTTGGAATTAGAGGACGATAGAACGATCGCACATGCTCTTCATAGTCATTGTCAATCTTCAAGTCGTCACTAAATTCAGGTAAATTTTCTACCTGATCTTTAGTTAGCCCTGCCACATAAAGCCGCTCTTTGTCGTAGTTAAGCTGTGCCAGCCCAACAGGAAGTAAAACCTGCTTGCCAAATATCCAAAAGCCAGTGTCAACGATGAAATAGCGCAAGTGTCCATCTGTTTCATCGACCAGCATATCTTTTACTGAACCGACCTTATTCTGGTCGTTATCATCTGCATCATTTGCGTATACAGAAAAGTTTGTGATGTGATGTCCATCAAACAAATCCTTAACGTGATCAGGATAATAATCACTCAATTTTATTAGTGCCATGCTTGTTTCTCCATTAGCTAATTTTCTCTGCTTCTCTGCTGACTTAGCAGCATCTTGCTTTGAAACTACTTTGAAACTGCAATCTTGCTTTCTGAAACTGCAATCTTTCCTGCTGTAATCTTGCCTGTTGTTCCAGTAGACGATCTGCATAATATGCATCTTTGGCAGGCAACAAATATTCGAAATATTCGAATGGATTACAGGGGTTCAAAGAAGCAACGTACTTCTTACAGAACCATAATAGAAAGTAAAAGGGGAGATCTGTTGATAAATGAGGTGATTTTAGAAAATTCTGCCGATGGACGTATGCCCTTTTAAGGAGGCGATATTTATTGAGGCAAACCATCACCTATCAATAGAGTTAAATGTTTACGCCTATATTTTATTTATTTTTACGCTCCCGTCATCCTCACCTTCCTGGCCCTATCGGGAATTGAACAGGGAGCAATGATGGCGCTTCGTTGCACCGACCTGCTCGTCTTAGCAAAGCCGGGGCTAAATACAACATTCGCACCAGCATGGGAGTTACCCTAAGATGCTGGCAGTTCAACTTTGAAGGTTTCACCCAGAGTAGAAACCCGATCGCCCCCTACTAGCTTCCGTCCCCGTCGCGTCTCTAGCTTGCCATTCACCTTCACCTGACCAGACTGGATGAGAAGCTTTGCCTGCCCCCCAGTTTGCACAACCCCCATCAGCTTTAGGAATTGCTCCAACTTAATGGTGTCGGGCTTGAGCGTTTCAGTTTCAGTTATCTCGCGACTTGTCATGATGGAGTTGGGTTAATCAATCGTCAGTACTCTTAGCCTACTCTGATATTGCAGTAATCACCGGGGTAAGCTGCAGAGGTTTGGGAGGTTCCCCTATCCGATGCTACCTTTTCTGGCTATAAACCTTTTTCAGTTGCTAAAATTCAGCCTCAGGTGTTTCCAGTCCCTGAGGGTTGTTGCTATGGCTATTTAGCGACTGACTGCCTGACCAATCTTTAGCGACAGTAAGTAGCTG
>JBAUTA010001075.1:0-5805 GCA_049581985.1 Kovacikia sp. | reverse complement strand
ACCGGAGGCCCAAGGGCAGATGAAAGGGACGCAAACCTTGTTTTGCGATCGCCTCAGAAATCTGCTGCAGGCGCGGCTCATGGCTCACCGGGGGATAGGGATAATCGCTGCTGCGAGGGGGTTCGATCGGATCTTCTCCCTGCTGTCCATGCACTGCGTAGAGCGTTTCAGCTTGGGTATAGTAGGGTTCAAAGTCCTTGTACTTGAGCGCCCAGGCGGGAGAAACCTCCTGCTGGTGGGGGATCTCCTCAAAATCCCGTTCCCGCAACCGGATCAGAGCAGCCCCATAGACCTTCGTGTTCCCACCGACCCAATAGCTCATTTGCGGACGAAATGGCTCTCCGTTTTTGTCGTACCACATTTCATGGGTGTGATAACGCTCTTTGGCGTAGACTTCAACCGCGCTCCAGTTTGCCTTCTCCCTGGGCAAGAAAGTTCCCCGTTCCAGAATCAGAATCCGCTTGCCCGTGGGTGCCAGCTGATATGCCAAGGTCCCTCCACCCGCACCCGTACCAATAATAATCAGGTCATATTGCTGGTCGTCGATGATCATGGTTAGAGTCCTCTCGCGGGTTAGGTGTCTGGTATCAGCATTTTGGATTTTAGAGTTCAAATTTTAGAGTTTGCTTAGAGGATCCTTAAGATCGTGAATCACCAGGGCATCGAACAGTCCATCCAGTTGGGTATCGCCATCTTCAATTTCAAACCGGACATATTCTTCACCCCGGACCTGGTAAGGTGGATCGATGAATCCCAGGGTTTCCAGCAGCGGTGACAGCAGAATTAAGTTGACCGTGCCTTTGGTGATGGCTCCGCTATCGGCGTAGTAGAGACAACGCTGTTTGAGGCGATCGAGCCTTGCCTGCTCGATAACGGTCAAGGTACTGCTTGAGGCGAATAGCCTGGCGCACCTGAGCCCGTAAACGGAGGGATCGAGGTAGCTCCATCGGTCAACGTAATCAATATCCACCCTGACGATGACCCAGCGGTGACAGAAATCATATAAATCCTTATTTTTGGGGATTAGGCGACAGAACTGACCGAAATACCCTGATCAATGATTGGCGAAGCTCCTAAGCACAAATAATACTTGACAAGATCGGTTTACATGTATATACATATTTTATGAGCAATCCAACTCCAGAACCTAAACTTGCGATCGCCCATCAAGTCCCTGCAACCTGTATGGGGCTGCATGTGCGTCGAGCTTCACGCATTTTGACGCAACTGTATGATGCCGCATTTCGTCCAGTTGGCTTGGTGCAAACTCAATTTACGTTATTGGTAGCGATTCACCTGTTAGAACCTGTGCCCATCACACAGTTGGCTCAAAAGCTGTTTACAGATCAAACCACCTTAACTCGCAACATTAAGTTGTTAGAGAAGCGAGGATGGGTCGCCATCAACCCAGGCGACGATCGGCGGATCAAACTAGTATCTTTGACGATTGAGGGGCAAACGGTTCTAGATCAGGCTCTGCCTTTGTGGGAACAAGCCCAAACACAGGTGATACAGCACTTTGGGCATCAGAAGTGGCAAACGCTGTTATCACTGTTAGCAGAGGTAAAAGCCCTAAGCTAATCTCAAAAATCCTAAGAAAAGCATGTATATACATATATTGGTTAGCATTGGAGGCTGCAATGGCTACGTTTAATCATCCCCCCAAGATCCTGGTTACAGGTGCAACGGGTAAGACTGGAAGGGCCGTAGTCGCCCAACTGCTTAAGAAAGGGTTCCCGGTACGGGCGATCGTGCGTTCCCGTGATGCCAGAAGTCAACAATTGGAGCGCCTCGGCGCGGAAACTGTCGTCGCCGATCTGTACGATGTCGATCAGATGCTGGCAGCCATGCGGGGAGCGGTGCGTGCCTATTATTGCCCGCCGATGCAACCGTACATGATCCAGAGCGCGGCGGTGTTTGTTACTGCTGCTAGAGAGTCAAAGCTGGAAGCGATCGTAGGACTCAGTCAGTGGACTGCCAGCACAAGCCATCCCTCCCTGCATACGCGCCAACTGTGGCTAGTGGAGCAAATGTTGTCTACGATTCCTGACATCGCCTATGTGAATCTCAATCCAGGATACTTTGCCGATAACTATCTACGGTTGATCGATTTTGCATCTCTATTGGGGATCTTTCCCATTTTGACGGGTGACAGTCGCAATGCCCCACCGTCCAATGAAGATATCGCCCGCGTTGCCGTGGCACTCTTGATGGATCCCGATCGCTATGCTGGTAAGCGCTTTCGACCAACAGGCCCAAAACTCATGTCGGCCTATGACATGGCGGTCGTGATTCGAAAGGTGCTGGGAAGCCCTGTCTTGGCTGTGAATCTGCCCCTATGGATGTTTGAACGGGCGGCGCGTTTGCAGGGTGTCTCTGCGTTTGAAGTGAGTAGTTTGCGTTACTACATTGAAGACCACAAACAGGGCGCGTTTGAGTTTGGTGCGCCAAACCATGTGGTCGAAGCAGTAACGGGGCAACCCGCAGAGGATTTTGAAACCACCGTCCGGCGCTATGTCGCGATGCCGTTTGCCCGCAAGACCTTTGCCAATCGGTTACGCGCTTTCATGCAATTCAATCTTGTTCCCTTTACCTCTGGGTACAACCTGGATCGGTTTGAGCGCGAGCATTTCTTTCCCATGCCGTCTAACCCGCAGTTTGTGATGAGCAGCGATCGCTGGCAAGCTGAGCATACACCGGGATAGCGATCGCTGAGCGTTTGCCAGTCTTCCTCACAACTCACTCTAATTTCAAAGAGGTCAGTTTCCATGAATGAACAGATTTCGGATAACCCTGGAGTCATTGCCTTTCCACCAGCCCTCTATGCAGTTACTCTTCTGATCGGATTGGTCATCAATTTCATTTTTTCAGTCAGCTTTCTGCCCCGCCCAGTATCTTTGCCGTTAGCGTCGTTCGCGATGATTGGCGCGGGATGGCTCTCGACTTCGGCGTTTCGGGCGATGAATCGTGCCAAACGGCGATCGACCCGGCAAAGCCAGCAACCGCGATCGTTGCAGACGGAGTTTTTCACCTTCGCTACAAGGCACGAGTGCGCCGCTGGATTTAATTCTAGAAACTATAAGGACTACCCCCATGACAAAGTTTGATGAGCATCCCACTGTCAGGCGTTTGAGGGAGTTACAAAATGCCCAGGATCAAAATCCTCAGCGTGACATTTCATCGCCCATAGATCGCGATTGGTTACGCTCACTGTGCCTTGATCTGGGCGTTGATGATGTGGGTTTTGTCAGTATTAGCCAACCTGAAATTGCCGATCAACGCGCTAAAATCTTGCAGGCGTTCCCGCAAACGAAAAGTTTGATTAGTTTTGTCTGCCGCATGAATCGGGATAATGTACGCAATCCTGCTCGCTCCGTCGCTAACGTGGAATTTCACCACACGGGGGAAGAGGTTAATATGATTGCCCGCAAAATTGTGCGGGAGTTGGAACAGCAAGGGATTCGAGCCATTAATCCGGCGATGGGATTTCCGATGGAAGCTCACAACTATCTCGATCTGCATAAGCAGATATGGGTGGTGTCTCACAAACCGATCGCCGTCGCCGCCGGATTGGGCCACATGGGCATTCATCGCAATGTGATTCATCCCAAATTTGGCAACTTCATTCTGTTGGGTACCGTCCTGATGGATGCGGAGGTGACGGATTACAATCAGCCCATCGATTACAACCCCTGTGTGGAGTGCAAACTCTGTGTGGCCACCTGTCCAGTGGGGGCGATCGGCACAGACGGTAGCTTCAATTTCTCGGCGTGCTATACCCACAACTATCGAGAATTTTTGGGTGGCTTTAGCGATTGGGCCAAGAATATAGCGGAGAGCAAGACAGCGAAAGACTATGAGCGCAAAGTTGGGGAGGCTGACTCAGCAAGCATGTGGCAAAGTTTGTCCTTTGGGGCCAACTACAAAGCGGCTTACTGTCTTGCCGCTTGCCCGGCGGGCGAAGATGTGATGGCTCCCTTTTTGCGCGATCGCAAAGGATTTATTCAAGAGGTCGTTAAGCCCCTGCAAGATAAGGTCGAAACGGTGTATGTCATTCCTGGATCAGATGCCGAGAGCCACGCTGCTAAACGCTTTCCCCACAAGCAGGTCAAGCCAGTTCGGAATAGCCTGACGCCAATTTCCATTGCAGGTTTTAAGTTTGGCTTGTCCTTAGTCTTTCAACCAAATCAAGCGAAAGGACTAAATGCTACGTACCACTTCTTGTTTACTGGGCAGGAATTTTCTCAGTTTACGGTTACCATATCCGATCAAGTCTGTGAAATTCACGATGGTCTAGTTAAGAACCCTAATTTGGTCGTCAAAGCAGACAGTCAAACATGGATTGTTTTTTTACGAAAACAGCAAAACATAGTCTTGGCAATTCTGACTGGCAAAATCCGTGTCCAAGGACATATTCGCTTACTCCTAAAATTTGCTAAATGTTTCCCAACCTGAACCAACTCAAGAAGAAGATGACAACCCTTCGTATAATTTTGGGTCATCTATCGGAAGCCCTTTCTCATACCAATTTAAAAAATGAAGGTTGCAGATGGGGGAGTAGGGGCGTTGCCCCCAACCACGGGTTCCCCCCCTGCACCCCATCCTAAGCAATAGGGCTACAGCTATAGTTCTGTTTGCCACGACGAGTGGTGCCATTTTTCACGCTGTCGTCGGAGCCGCAGTTGGGGCAGAGGAGATAGGGCTTTATGATGCAGGAGTAAGATGCACAATGACCGACTAAACGATGATAGCTATCCCTGATTTTCTCTGTCCTTTACATAAGGGCACTACCCACAGAGTTAGCAGTCGTGTGACCCATAAATCCCTATTGCCGGATTGACTCCAGAACGATCGCGATCGCCACAAAAGTCAGAATTAAAGCTGCTAAACGCAAAAAGCATTCCATGAGTGATGGCAGGAATAATTCAATCCCAGGAAATACACCCAAAATTGCCGCTAACAAACAGGCAACGCAAAAACCAAACAGTGTTAGCAAATAATATTTAATTGCCCGTGCTGCCAATTGAAACACTAAACTGTAGGTTCTGCCCTGGTTTGATTTGGCGTTCATTCTTGATGGCTGCGATAGCTGTGAACCAGATTTCATACCCTGATCTCCAATACTTTCTTGATCAACTGATCGTGCTTCCTTCGCTTCACTTCCTCACTGCCCCTTCCTCACCGTCTTGCTGGAAACGGCGCATGGGGTAAAACATAGAGCGTAGTGGAATTTTGTCGGGCGATAACGTAAACAACCTTACCCGGCACCAGGGTTATTCCTAATTCACAGCGGGCAGTCCACCAAGAACCCTGAAACTTGACCTGTCCTTTGCTTCCTGGTTTGATCGTTTGAGTCACGATCGCCTCATTTTGCCAATCTGAGTCGTTGCTAACCAACGGAATATCATCAAGGGTTTTGCCGCCGATTGCGTGTGTTTCTCCAGGCGATTCTTCCGTGGGTATCAGTGCCATGAAAAGACTGAATAAATTAAGCATGGGTTGTCTCCTGCTTTAGCGCTTGTTTTTTAAGTAAGGAGGTAGGCGCATTCAAGATGATTTTGATTTGGGATGTGGAGGGGGTTCCACACCCTGCCCGCTCAGACCCCTTACCGTTTTTTGCTCTCTCCTGTAGCCCGCCTGACTTTTGTTACCTGACTCTTATTAAACGATCAATCTCCTCAACCCGTGATACATAAAGACTCAGGAATAGTCTCAGGAAAAGAGATTGACAAAATTCAGGGTGCAATCTGCGTTCGTTACAGCATTCCTCCTACTAAACAACAAAACTAAAGTTTTGAAAGGGGT
>JBAUTA010001074.1:0-1859 GCA_049581985.1 Kovacikia sp. | reverse complement strand
GGTTCAATGTAATCGTCTTTTTTCTGGAGCTAACAGAATGCAGCGGATTTGCAAATCTCTTTTTTGCTGCCTGCTTCTTTGATGAGGATAACAAATTGATAACCGAAGAAATGTCGTTTAAGGATATTCCTTGGTCATATTATAAAGTTGCATCCCTTTAGGTTTTCTATAAAATTAATGATTCGTACCCCAATCGGTTCGTTTATTGAGCTAAAAAGGCTCGATCCGACTATCGATCCTTTTGCACTTGGTTTCGATAATGACATCTTTAGACTTAGATTTATTCCCTCGGAAAATAAGATATTGATCCGCTACAAGGATGTGGCACAAAACGGATGGTTTAACGTTTTGGATTTTTGGTTCGTGGTTGCCGAATCTCTTGAGTTTGTGGATCTGGGATTGAAAATTGGTTTCTTCAGTGCAGGAGGTACCGTAACTATAAAGGAAATAAGTTTTA
Source organism: Kovacikia sp. (assembly GCA_049581985.1). Lineage (GTDB taxonomy): Bacteria > Cyanobacteriota > Cyanobacteriia > Leptolyngbyales > Leptolyngbyaceae > Kovacikia. Next base: position 1,402 of record JBAUTA010001074.1, on the reverse strand, counting down.
CTGGTGTAAAAATGGAGCTAATCTAGTAAGATCGTAGTTTTACAAAAGAGTAAGTTATTATTCAAAGCGTGTTTTGTCAGAGAATAGGCTAATGTAGTGAATACTCAACTCTTCGCTCGTGCTCAAGAATATGGTTCTAAAATAGCAATTGTTTCAAACGAAGGAACATTTACCTACCAAGATTTACTAAATGCTTCGAGTGAGTTGGCTAAATCGCTCCTATTGGGAAAAGATGATTTACAAGAGCAGCGTATCGCATTTCTCATCCCACCAAGTTTTGAGTATGTGGCGACCCAGTGGGGAATCTGGCGAGCTGGAGGAATTGCAGTTCCTTTGTGTACCGTTCACCCCCGACCTGAATTAGAATATGTCATTTCTAATTCAGGTGCATCAATTGTAATTGCAAACCCCATTTTCGAGGCACTGCTTCGCCCAATTTCTGAATCACTAAATATTAGATTTATACTCACATCGGACACCCTACCTGATCTAGCCAGTAGCCTGCCAGAGGTAGATATTGAAAGACGAGCATTAATACTTTATACAAGCGGGACAACAGGAAAGCCGAAGGGTGCGGTCATAACTCATCGAAACATCCAAGCTCAAGTCAATAGCCTCATCGAAGCATGGGAATGGACTTCGAACGATCAGATTCTGCATGTACTGCCCTTACACCATATTCATGGAATTATAAACGTCCTTACTTGCTCATTATGGGCTGGGACACAGTGCCATCTAATTGAAAAATTTGATACTGAAATTGTTTGGAGTCGAATTTGTAACGGTGACTTGACACTATTTATGGCAGTGCCAACTATTTATGTAAAGCTTATTGCCGCATGGAAATCAGCTTCGCAGGATCGCCAGATCGTTATGTCCCAAGCCTGTGCCAAAATGCGTCTCATGGTGTCAGGTTCGGCAGCCTTACCCATTCAAGTGTTAGACGAATGGAAGGACTTAAGCGCGCACGTCCTTCTTGAGCGATATGGTATGACTGAAATAGGCATGGCACTATCGAACCCTTTAAGGGGAGAAAGAAAGCATGGCTCAGTAGGTCTTCCACTGCCGCAAGTTGAAGTTCGACTGGTCAATGAATTAGGGAAAGTCGTTTCTCCAGATATGCCAGGAGAAATTCAAGTAAAAAGTCCTGGAGTATTTTTGGAGTATTGGCAAAACCCAGAGGAAACTGCAAAAGCGTTTCGAGATGGTTGGTTTTGCACGGGAGATTATGCTGTAGTCGAGAATGGCAACTACCGGATTTTGGGTCGCATCAGTGTGGACATCATCAAATCTGGAGGATATAAAGTCTCAGCCTTAGAAATTGAAGAGGTACTAAGAACTCATCCGAACATTCGAGATTGTACGGTAGTTGGAGTCGAAGATTCTGAGTGGGGGGAAAGGG
>JBAUTA010001073.1:0-9083 GCA_049581985.1 Kovacikia sp. | reverse complement strand
GATCAAGACCTGGCTTTCATCCCAGATTCAACGCTTAAGTGCATTGGGCCTGACTCCTTTCCCTGGATTCTCGTTACATTGGCCTCAAACTCATTACCCCAGGCCCTTTCGGGAGGTGTGGGGGAGTTAGGATCCCACATTGCGGGGGGCCGGGGGGAAGTCTCCCGGCAGAGGATTGGGTTTCATCCGAGATATGTATACACAGTAGGGCTAAAGGGGGTTAGTTCCGTACCCTTCCCTCCTTTAGCCTCTATCCTTCTGTCGATTCTTGCTTTTGAGTTCTTTGTGAATCTTTTTCCACCGCTCTTTCTCAGTCAGGGTTGCCCGTTGATCCTGTCTGCGGGCGAGGTAGCTGAGTTCCCGTTGCAGTTTTTGGTAGTTCACAAATCTGGAATCATCCAGGGTTCCTGCGGCTAAGGCTTGTTGGATGGCACAGCCCGGTTCCTGTTGGTGTTGGCAGTTACGAAAGCGGCATTTCCCGGTGAGGGCGTCGATATCGGCGAAGGTTTCCGGCAAACTCTCCTCACCAGACCAGATTTGAATCTCCCGCATACCGGGAGTATCTATAATCAAGCCACCTGAGGGCAGCAGAAAGAGTTCCCGGTGGGTCGTGGTGTGCCTGCCGCGACTGTCGTTCTGTCGGACCGATTGCACTGCTTGAATGTCTTCTCCTTTAAGTTGGTTTGTAATGGTGGATTTGCCAACCCCAGAAGAACCAAGCAGGGCAATGGTTTGACCCAGGCTGAGATAGGGATGAAGGGCATCTAGCCCCTGGCGATGCGTGGCGCTGAGGATGACGATCGGAATCCCAGCAGCGATCGCTTCCACCTCTGCAATTCGCTGATTAACCCGATCGCACAAATCTGCCTTATTCAACACAATCACCGGATTGGCCCCGCTTTCCCAGGTCAGGAGCAGATAGCGCTCAATTCGGCGGGGGTTGAAGTCATGATCCAATCCAGACACCAGGAAAATTGTGTCCACATTGGTAGCAAGGATTTGTTCCTCCGTTGTGCCCCCCGCTATTTTGCGAGAGAACTTACTTTTGCGGGGCAAAAGCGCGTGGATGGTTGCCTGGTTTTCAGCTTCCTGTACCCGAATCACAACCCAATCTCCCACCGCTGGGAAGTCTTGCGTTCCTGTAACTTGATGCCGAAATTTTCCAGTCACCGCTGCGGATACTTCCCCCTGCTCTGTATAAAGGAGGTAGGTATTTCTGTGGGCGATCGCCACTCTGCCAACTTCAAATCCCTGTTGGCAATAGGGTTCAAAGCTGGCAGCAAAAAAGCTGCTCCAGCCAAGGGAATTCAAACTCATTGATAGTTCCTCTATGGGTACTTGTTTGCGTTCAGCTATCAACCGTCAGCAATCGCCCCGTAAAGAGCAAGTGATACCAATTAAAAAATGAAGGTTGCAGATGAGGGTGTGGGGGCTTCGCTCCCAGCCAGGGGTTGCACCCCTGCAGCCCGTCCCCAATCTGCCCTGTTCGCTATTTAAATTGGTATGACTTGCCCATTGCTCGATTAACCCAGCAAAAAAAGATCTGGCATAGGCGGGTTTCGATTCCGCTCAACCTCCATTCGACTGCGCTCAACCCTCGACTGTCCGAGGGCTAAGCGGATTCTCTGAGCGGTTGCTGAGTGGAGTCAAAGCACGGGGACGGTCACAGACCCGGACTACTTGAAGCTCAGTCATACGTCTTCCTCCCTGGCGCATTACAAGAAGTGACAACAATACTACAATAGCGAATTCCTGAAAAATTACAATCTCACCGCTCCTGCCTGGCAATCGCGCAGCCACAGCCGAATTGCCTGGGCAGTCAGGCTCTGGCTGCTCTCCTGGGGTGGGGTCAGGGGCTGGGTGCTAGCAGGGTAAAAACCGACATGGGAAAACATGAGGGCAATTTCCCAGCCATCTGGAGTTTGGGAGAGAAATAACCAGTGATAGTTTTGGAGTTCTGCCATCTGCCGACCGAGGTATTGCCGTTCCAGCATGGTAAAGAAGACCTGATGCAAATGGGGGTCTGGGGGATTGGGGTATTCGCTGGAAACCGTCGGTAAGGGAATGAAATCTGGTTGGCTGGCGACGATCGCATAACTGCTACCGCCTGTTTTTCGCCCGATCGTGCGCCAATAGGCACGATTCATATAGCTCGGCAAATCCTTCAACATTGCCTGCGTCAGCGTTTCCACATCCGTAGGACAGGTGATACGCGGACGGATAAAGCGAGGCTGGGTTACTTCAGAGGATTTATTTGGCTGCTTATCCGACTTCGATGCTGAACGCGCAGGATTTGTGAGTAAGCTGGCGATCGCTACTGCCATCAAAAACCTGCTCAACCAACCTCGAACACCCATAATTCAAAACGCCCAAGATTGGGAATTAAATGACCACGAATTAAATACTATTCGACAACTGCCATTTTCAGGGCTTAGCATGCGCTAGGGAGGCTTACGGTATCGCCCAGGTTTTTGCCCGTATGCCAAGCCCCTACAGCTTATCGGGTTGCTATAGGGAGGCTTACGGCGATCGCCCAGATTTTTGCCTGCAGGCCTCTCAAACTACCCCCTCCAGTTCCCCACAGATTCGCTCAAACGCCACCGCCGGATTGTCTGCTGCGGTGATCGGGCGACCAATCACTAGATAATCTGCCCCTGCTTGCAAGGCAGCAGCAGGCGTCACAGTCCGACGCTGATCTCCTGCTTCTGACCATAGGGGACGCACACCAGGACAGACTAGCAAAAAATCCTCCCCGCAGGTTTGCCGCAACTGGGCCACTTCTTGAGGAGAGCAAACGGCTCCGGCAAGTCCGCTCTCTTTTGCCAAAAGTGCCATGTGCAGGACATATTCGGGTAGTTCCAGCGGGATCTTGAGGTCAAATGCCAGGGCACGGGCACTTAAGCTGGTTAGGAGGGTAATGGCAAGTAAGTTGGGTGCAGGTTTTCCCGCCGCGATCGCGCCTTCCTGGGCAGCCAGCTGACCCGTTTTCAGGGCATCTTTCCCAGCGGTGGCATGCAGCGTCAGTAAGTCTACCCCGTGGTGGGCAGCGGCACGGCAAGCGCCTGCAACCGTATTGGGAATGTCATGGAGCTTTAGATCCAGAAAAATCTTTTTCTGCCGGGATTTAAGTTCGCTGAGAATCCCTGGCCCCGTGCTGACAAACAGCTCTAACCCCACCTTCCAGAAGGTAACCTGGGGTAGACGATCGAGGAGGGCGATCGCAGCAGACGCACTCGGAACATCGAGAGGAACAATAATACGGTCAGGTATCGCCACGCTCAGGCAACTCTTGGATTTTGACTTTCTTAGTTTACAACCCGACTCAGGATCGGGAATTAAATAACAGCGACAACTTCGATCGTCAGGGCTGCGCAGGCGGCAGGGATGCTTGCGCTGGTCGCCCAGGTTTTCGCCCGCCTGCGCAGCCCCGACAGTTGATCAGGTTTACTGGGAATTTCCCCCCCTTCTCCACGCTCGTCATCCTATCGCTTGCGCCCCTTGCAACGCTCCTCAAGGATTGTGAAATGCCTGCCGCTGGGATTCTAACAACTCCTGAATTCCCTTTTCAGCCAGATCCAGGATTTGGTTAAGTTGGGCACGGTTGTAGCTGCCTGCTTCAGCAGTACCCTGGATTTCAATCAACTCTGACTTTTCATTCATCACCACATTGAAGTCAATTTCAGCCGCCACATCTTCTGCATAATTGAGGTCAAGAAAGGGGGCGTCGTGGAGTAACCCAACGGAAACCGCAGCAACTTGATGAATCAGGGGCGATCGCTCCAGTTCTCCCCGGACCACCAGTTTATCCAGCGCATCCTTAAGGGCAACGAATGCCCCTGTAATCGAAGTGGTACGCGTGCCTGCATCTGCCTGCAACACATCCGCATCAATGATGATGGTGCGTTCACCTAGAGCTACCATATCCAGGGTCGATCGTAAACTCCGCCCAATCAATCGTTGAATTTCTTGAGTCCGACCTGAGAGCTTCATCAGCTCCCGCTCTTGCCGCTCTGGCGTTGCCCCCGGCAACATCCGATATTCAGCAGTCAGCCAACCCTGTCCTTTGCCTTCGAGAAAGCGGGGCACTTTTGGCTGCACCGAAACATTGCAGAGAACCTGGGTATCCCCACACTTTGCCAGCACGGAACTTGTTGCAAAACGGGTGAAATTTCGGATAAAACTAACCGGACGCAATTGATCCGGTTGCCGACCGTCGGGACGCTGCCAACTCATGTCTTTACCTCAGAACTTCATGATCAGGATACATGAGGCAGAGACTAGAAGTTCTCTTGACAGACAAATTACATATAGTGTTTCATATGGGGGCAGATTCAAATATGACACTATATTTTGTTTCTCCGAACAGATGTTCTGGGCTTTAATAGAGATATTCCAGTTACATCCATTTAGGTGACGACTCTTTCAGGTGACTACGATGGTTTCACAAGTAGAAACGCCTTCACTCAGTTCTAGTCAGGCTTTGACCCATCGGATTGAGGGGTTGGTGCAAGTGTTTACCTGCCCCCATCGCAGCTTTTTTACGAATGTGATGGCGCAGGCATTGCGGATTGCGGGCCAGGGAACTTCGGTTCTGGTGGTGCAGTTTCTTAAGGGGGGCATCGCCCAGGGGTATGAGCATCCCGTGCAGTTAGGGCAGAATTTGGATTGGGTTCGCTGCAATTTGCCCCGCTGCATTGACACGCCCCCTCTAGATGAGGAAGAAACTAGCGCCCTGAGGGATCTCTGGCACTACACCCAGGAGGTAGTGGTAAGTGGAAAATATGAGCTGGTCGTTTTGGATGAGTTGAGCCTGGCAATTAACTTTGGGCTACTTTTGGAATCGGAAGTGTTAGCGTTTTTAGAGAGGCGTCCGCGCCATGTAGATATTATTTTGACGGGACCGGAAATGCCCCGATCGCTCCTCGATGTTGCCGACCAGATTACCGAACTCCGGCGCAGCCACCAACCCTAATGAATCCCAGAGCGTCCCTTTATAGAAGAAAGATTCTTACAGAAAGATTCTTACAGAAAGACCCTGGCGCTGATAACTGCTCCCAGCTACTGATGGATAGATTGCTCACAAAGATCGTGATCTGGTGATCTTTAAATTGGTTGGAGAAAGACTTCTAAAGTTTCCTGATCCTTTTGTCGCGAAACAGATGTTGGGTTTAACAGAAATAGGGCTGCTTTCTTGGCGGTAGCCTCTGCTAGCTGAATCTGCTTTAAGGTCACAAGGTTTTCCTGAATGAAAAGATCTCTGACGATGATGCTCGATCCAGTATTGAAAGTGGTTTCGTAGAATACCTCACGAATTCCCGCTGAAATTAAGAGCTTAAGACAGAAAAGACAGGGTTCCAGGGTGACATAAATCGTTCCTCCCTCGGTTGGAATCCCATGTCTGGCAGCCTGGGCGATCGCATTTGCCTCAGCATGAATAGCGCGGGACGGCATTAACTTATTGGAGTCACAACTACCAAGGCCAGGATAGCAATGTCCCTGATCTGAGCAATGGGCAGAGCCAGAGGGAGGACCATTGTAGCCTGTCGCTAAGACTTGTTTATTTTTGACAATGACTGCCCCCACCGGGAAGGCTAGACAGGTCGATCGGGTGGCTGCTAATTTTGCCAACATCAGGAAATATTCTTCCCAGGTTGGTCTTTGCGAAGATTCCTCCATATCAACTCCTAAAGCTCAGGGTGCATCCCCAGGACGAAACGTTAGTTTCAACGGCTTATCTTGTTCATAAACATCCGCTTGTTTGATGGAGAGGGCAGTTTCGGCTTTCTGCAACTCAGACCCCAGGTAAAGCGCATGCTCAGCCTGAATTCCAGGACAGTCAGCAGCAATTTTCCGATAGATTTGGGTTGCAGACGTCCCAGAATAGAGATTAACCACTTCCCCCGATCCCGAAGTCATGTGTTCTACAAGAATCTTACCTTCCCGAATGCTAATCCCGAAGTTTCCAGAGGGGTCATCGTAGTTCCTTTGCTGAAAGATTTTGGCATACTGGGTCTGAATCAGATTATCTGCATTCTCCCAGGTATCGTCATAGATATGGGCGCTTTGGCTAAGGGTAATCAGGGGACCCATTCTTAAGTCATAGGTCGATCGCCGGGAAATTTCATCCCGGATATGCTGCTGTAAGGCCCGCAAACCCATGGCGTTTGCAGGCCAGGCAGCAAACATATCATTGCTTCTCAGGGTGGCGGTGAGGGAGAGTTCCTGATCCACCACCCTGAGCCAGATGTGGTTTAAGCAGGGGCTTCCGCCTTGTTCGTGATCCTTGACATCCCAGAGACTCATAACTGCGCTGGCTGCGTCAATTTCTCCGATCAGCTTTTGAATCACCTGCTCCACCTGATCGCGCCCAAACCAGGAACGTAGCCGTTGTCCGTAGGTATATTTCAAGCCTTCCTGGTACGTGCCGTCGTCTAGAACTTGAGAAACATACTCATCGATAAAAGATTGGTCGATCGGAAGATAGTTAGGGTTTGGAAAATAAAACTCCGGCGGTTCATCTGTCACAACTGCCATTAAGTCAATCAGTTCTTGCCATTGACCGTCATAACCCGTAGGGCGAATCGTGCCCGTCGTCTTGATGCGGTGGATGATTTTAACCCAGGTTTCAGCGATGGTGCGCCCCTCTATGCGATGTCCATAGCGCGGTCCTGGGAGGACGGTTGGAGTGAGGTTAGCTTGGGGAAAGTGCCGTGCCTCGCTCCAGGGAGCCAGCGGATAGAGTTGGGTGTAATCCTTCACTTGCTGAACTGCGTCAGAGATCGAGGTTACTTCCCGAAACTGAATCGATTGCCGCAAGTTTTCTAGCGCCTCCTGCTCAATTTCAAAGTCAATGTAACCAGTAATGGGAGAGTCAATCACCCAGCACGATCGATGGGTATCACTGTGCCCAGGATGAAACCCATGCCGAAAGAAGTCCAGCAGACACTCACAGCCACCCGCATTGAGGTCTTCTTTTGTCGAATTAACAATCACCAGGAAGCGAACGTGGGGGTTTGCTAACAGATTACGGATGAGAAAACTAATCCCCCGGGTAGGGCTGTAAAGTTGCCCAATTCCGGCATACTCGTGGAGTTGTAGGTGTTTGGCGATCGCTTTCCTGACCGTCCATCCCGTAACCACCACTGTTTGCCCTGTGCCGCAGATAATCTGGTTGGGCTTGCAAACAGGTTGATACTGGAACCCGATTTTTTGATCCGCTGCTAGCATAATTCACTTCGCAAAACACTAAATGTGGATAATCCTAGCTGGTTAAGCGCTATATGTAAGATTTCGTAAAAACTTGTAAGAAATTAAGATATTAGCTCAGTTGTCTCAGTTATAGGAGGCTAAGCTGAATATTTTCAGAAACCACTTTGGGCTTGCGTCGGGATGATTTACGAGGGGCAGTTTCCCCGGAGGCAACAAACCAGGTTCGTAATGCTTTTGACTGTTCCCGATCCAGGGAATTGAGATCCAGGGGAGGTGGGAACAGATCCGGTGCGGGGAGCGTGGCCCAACTGACCTCACTGGGGAAGCGATCGCTGCCAAAGGGCCGCAGATCTGTTGGCAACCGGGATAGAAAGGAAACAATATTCTCCTGATTCAGGAACAGTTGCCGTTGGCGCTCTAGCTGCTGTACTCGCAGGCGTCTTGCTGGCTTATAGTCCACAATCGGGGCGGGGTAGCCCTTAATTAGCGCAGGAGAACCCAGGCATTGGGGGGGGAGGTTTTTCAACTCCGGTAGCCAGCGTTTGATGAAAGTCCCTTCTGGGTCGCAGCGATCGACCGCAGATTGTTCCGGGTTATAGATGCGTGTCCAGGTTTTATCAACACAGTGGGTCACGCCTGCTTGCATTGCCCACTGATAATGATCGATCGGGCAATCGCCATCGATCAGGTGGCGCATGAAGTGGAGGGCCCCAAACCGCCAGTCCATTCCCAGTAAATTGCTCAAAAAGCTGGAATAAAGGGCACGGCTACGAAAATTGAGTTCTTTCCAGCCGCCAGTTGCCTGTAAACAGCGAGCCGCCGCATCCACGATCGGAAAGCCCGTTCGTCCCTCTTGCCATGCCTGATAGAGCGCCTCATCAAAGAACCAGCCATCCTCATCAAAAATGCTATAGAGGGAGCGCAATTCTAATTGAGGCAGATACCGGAATCGTTGGGCAAAGCCATTGCCCCAGCGCAGGCGACTTATCAGTTGCTGACAGCTCCGCCGTATCCGCTCGTCGGGCGATCGCTCTAAGCGTCGGGCTGTCTGAAAACACTCGCGCCCAGAGATGGCACCAAATTTAAGGTAGGGACTTAAGCCAGTGGTAGCCTCCGCACTGGGATAGGAGAGTTGCCAGTAGTAGCGATCGCTCTTTTCCTCCAAAAACTCCTGTAGCAACTGCCGCGCTGCCTGCGTTCCACCAGCGGGAATTGGCTTACTATCGAACTTCAACCCCAGGTCTTCCAGGGTTGGCAGAGGGTCGCTGATGACTGCTGGCGGAACCTGAACCTTAGCTGGAACGGGCACCCGATCAACCCCCATGTCGGTATACCAGAGGTCCCGGTAGTCAGGGTAGGAGATCAATGCTGGGGTGGTTGCAGATGGCTCAAACCAGCGAATCCTGAGGTTCTGGGCAGCCAGCTTCTGGTTCAAACGGGCATCCCGCACCCGCCCATAGATGCGCTCAAAGTCAAGGTGGGCATAAATGCCTTCCGCCTGAGTTTCTCGTATCAGGGCCGGGAGGACTTCTACCGGATCGCCAAACCGCAAAATCAGCCGCCCTCCCCGATCGCGCAAATCCCGATCCAGTGATTGCAAACAACTCAGCATAAACCCTACTCGTGCTACCGCTGTTTCAGGATGGTGCAGGAGGGCCCGATCGAACACAAATACCGGAATCACCGCTCCCCGTAAGGCAGCTCGATAGAGCGGTGCATGATCAGCAATTCTTAGATCCCGGCGAAACCAAACAATAGTAGAGTTCATAGCTGAAGCAGGCATTTAGCAGCCATGCATCCCAGCTTAACAAAAGTTCAGATTTTGGGTTGTGGTTTCAGGGGTTAGGAGGGTGCAGATCCCCTCGAAACGAAAC
>JBAUTA010001072.1:0-4000 GCA_049581985.1 Kovacikia sp. | reverse complement strand
GAAATAGCCCCCAAGAGCTTTAGATTCCTCACTGACTAACTCCTGCACCAGGAGAGCATGGTCGATCGCAAGCAAGCTTACAGTCAGTCTTTCTAGCACAACAAAATTGCGTTTTCTTCCTTCTTTGCAGTGCTTCTGGTACCTATTTGCACTGATTTACCCAAGTTCTTATCGTTCATATACCCATGAAAAGTCGAACTCGTTGTACTTATCGCCGACTATTGGCGACGACTCTTATAGTCGGCAGCGCGCTATCATTATCTACCTCGGCCCTTGCCGATGGAACCGCCGCTGGAACAACCATTAGCAATACGGCAACGGCAACCTACGAAGACCCCAACGCTCCGGGCACAACCATTAACGCCACCTCGAATACCGTTACCGTTACCCTTGCTGAAGTCGCAGGCGTTACGGCGACTCCACTGGCAATTAATGATGTGAATGGGGGCACGATTTTGCCCGGTGATGATCTCATCTATGATTACCGGATCACTAACGTGGGTAATGATCCCACAACCTTTTTTATTCCGGGAACCTTCACTGTGACAGGTCCGGGAGCATTAAAAACAGGTGCTTCGTTGCAATACAGCACCGACGGTGGAAGTACCTTTAACAATGTTCCAGGGGCAGGTTTGACAACGGCTTCTATTCCGGCTGGTAATTCGGTAATAGTGCGCGTGCCTATCACAATTTCTGCGCTGGCTTCTTCGGGTTCCTCTGTGGCTGTCCGCCTTGGCGATACTGGCCCGAATGACAATAGTGCTGCCACTCAAAACCAGACGAATACAACCGCTGCGGCGAATAAAATCCGGACGGTCGATAACCCTGATGGAACTTCTGGAGAAACGTCGGGTATACCCAGTAATGGGGAACGGGAAGCCAGCGTCACGCAACAGGTGTTAGTGGGGTCGCAGCCTAAGGCGTTTGCAGCTATCCTCAAGACTCGCACAGCTTACAGTGATTCCAGTACCCCTGCACTAAATGATGATGTGTTGACCTATGGCTTGGCGCTTCGGGTTGACTCTGTTGCTCCTTCGGGCAGCAGCGGCCTCAGCCCTGCAAACCTGGTGGGCACCAGCATTAATGTAGACGGCACCTCTGTAACGCGAGTGCTCGTATCTGATGCGGTTCCGACAAACACCACCCTGTCTACCACTTCGCCGCCTCCGACTGGATGGACCGTTGTTTATACGAACACCCCCACCACGACCAACGCAAATGCAGCAAACTGGGTTACGAACGTCACGGCGATCGGCAACATTAGCAACGCCACCCGGATCGGTTTTATAAACAATGGGCCGATTAATGCTGGAACAACAGTTACAGGCTTTAGTTTCCAGGTGACGACAACGGGTGTGACGGGCACGACGACGATCGCCAACATGGCACAGATCTTTGGTCAAACAGCGGGTGGTGGCACAACGTTGGTGTACGACGAATCTGGTGACCAGGCTCCCAGCAATTTTAATGACGATGGCACGGTGGGTTCTAACGTGCCGAGCAATGGGGTTGCCAATCCAACCGTAGATGGGGTAGACAGCAATAACAACAACACCGGAACAGGACCAGGTGGTGAGGATAACGTGTATACCGTGGCAGCAGCGGGCACCATTCTGAATGGTCCCAACGGACAGCCAGGAGCGGTCGGTCCCACCAATAACAACGATGACTTTACCAATAAGTCATCTACGATTCCGGCAAACACCGCTCCCGGTTCCACCATTGATCCAAACTCAGTCACCTTCCTGAATACGATCAATAACCCGACAACGGGCAGTCTGAGCAACATTCTGCTGGTGCCTGACGCTGCCAACTTTACTCCTGGTACCAACGAAGCACTGCCCCCCACAAACACAACCGTGACGCTGACCTACGGGGCGCAAACGGCGGTTTACACCTACAACGGCACAAACTTTATCTTTACCTCTGGCAGTGCGATCACCATTCCTACCCTGACAGCAGGGAGCTCGGTCAATTACAGTGTGGCAGTGGATTTACCTGCTGGCACGGCCCTCTCCACGGATACCTCGAAAGGGTTCTCCATCCCCGTTTATGCCTTTCAGGATGTGAATGGAAACGGTAGACCCGATTTACCTGGCGTAGAACCCACCCAAAACCGGACGCTCGATCGCGTCTATACCGGCTTTTTGAGAGTTGTGAAGGATGCCCGCATTCTTGACACTGATGGAGCAACGGTAATTGAGAACTATACCCAAACCCCGACGGCTGGAAATCTACGCCCTGGCAGATTTATTGAGTATCGAATTACCTATACCAATATTTCGATCGCACCGGTTGGGGCAGGTAACGTCACCCTTAACGCGGGCAACGTGGTCATCACCGAGGATGGCACGGTTGGCACAAACACCTGGGCAAAGGATAACGACAGCAACGGCACGATTGACACCAGCAATGTGGTGGGTTCAACAACTGCCCAGTTCGGCACGATCGCCTATATTCCCAGCGGCGATCAGTCCGGCACGACGCAGGCAACAGATGTCACCAGATACACCAATACACTGGGCATCTCAATTCAGCCCGGAGCCAGTGGCACCTTCATTTTCCGCCGCAAGATCAACTAGACCAATGCACTCCAGTCCGCGCCTTCTGGCAGAAAGCGTGGACTCCCCCTGTTAATTACCTGATTTGTAAGAGGTTGAAACTATGAAACGTCAATTTGCGCTTGGTCTGGGAGCTGTGGCTGTGATTTTGACCATTCCCTTTACTAGCAAACTGCCCGTTGTGGCCAGCTTGTTTAGTTCCGATACGGCGATCGCCAAGGCGATGCAGCATCCCAAGGTGCAGTTAAATTTAGTGGGTGAAAAACAGATCCTTAGTAAGGATGCGCAGGGCAAGGAAGTGGTTTCCTGGTCAGGCGGCAGATCCCTAGCAGTGCAACCAGGTGATGTGTTGCGATATCGTCTCATGGGTCAAAATGCCAGCGATCGTCCCATCAAAAATCTGACGCTGACTCAGCCTGTTCCCAAGGGAACGGTATTTATCCTCAAGTCTGCTCATCTGGCTTCTAACCAGTCGGCTCAGATGACCTACAGCATTGATGCCGGGCGCAGTTTTGTAGAAGCCCCCACCGTGCAGGTAAAGCTGCCCAATGGTGAGGTCGAAACCCGCCCCGCTCCTGCTGAGGCTTATACCCATATTCGTTGGAATCTTCCTGGCGTCTTGGCCGCAAAAGCCCCTGTCAAGGTCGAATACCAGGTGAAAGTGCGATAAGCATTTTCACCATCGATACGCATTGGAGTCAGCGACAATAGCGCGACTGCCTGCCTTGCCTGCTCCAATGCCTTCAATTTGAATTGCGGAAGACTTTTTCAAGCGCTTCCGCAGGGAATCGTTTGTCCAAATTTTGGCTTGAACGGTGAACAGGCGACAGAGGGCAGAAGGAACTCACAACGCTCCATGCTTCAGTCTCAACTTTCGACGATTCCCTGTCCTCACACCTCTTTTCAGTGATAGATGGACCGATGTCACACCTGCCTTTCCCGTCTAATAGGGGTTTGAAACAACTGGTAGTCGCTTTTCTCATAAGCAGTGTGCTACCAGGGGTGGCGGCCCAGGCTCAGACTCCAGCAGCAGCGACCACATCGGCTGCTGCGCCTAATTTTCGGCTGCAAAATCAGGCTTCTTACCGATATGACGCAATCACGTCAGTCTGCGATCCGCAATCGGGAAACACCCAGAATTGCACGTCAAATGACTTAGTCCAAATTAGCAGCACCACGAATGCGATCGGCGGTACGGTGACGCCCCAATTGATAGATCCCTTAGGCCGGATTGTCGGCTGTGCGGGAGAGGTGTTAAGTGATTACACCGGATTCACCATCGCACTGTACGAAACTGATCCGAGTGATCCGACTGGTGTCAATCTCGGGCGGTTACTTTCGCTGACCCCAACGGAGGTGCCAGACAACCCAGGAAATCAGATTTTAGAAGGACGATCGCCCAACACCACGAACAGCAATCCGTTCTCACTTACGAATGG
>JBAUTA010001071.1:0-2120 GCA_049581985.1 Kovacikia sp. | reverse complement strand
CTGCAGCAGGGTTCTTAGGCGATCGCTGGCACCCTGAGATGCCAACACGATGTCGAGAATGTCGAGAATACCACGTCCAGCAGTAGTGGCCAGGGTTGCTAACGTATCGTTGGCTTTGATGGTGTATGAGAGGATGCCGATCTTAATCTTAACATTAGGCACCAACAAATCTGTTGCGGTAGCTTGAGTGATGCTGATGTATTGCAGAGCAATACGATGGAATGTATCGTTGGCTTTGACAGTGTAAGAAACAGTATCAGAATGGGGGGCAGTAATGGAAATGGCTCTATCCGGTTTGAGAATCACCATGTCGGCATTGTTGGCAGCGATGTACTTGAGGTGATGGCTCAGTCGGTCCGCAAATTGATCGTCCGTCAACGTTGCCTTTTTAGTTTCCGCGCTGACGATTTTCCCTAAGCTTTGCGTCGCTTCCGTCGCTGTCACTTTGTGGTCAACCGGAATGGCTAACAGTGTCTGGGTGGCAAACAGACTGGGTAGTTTCTGGTTCGCTTCGGCTAGGGCTTTGAGGCTGACGTGGTAAGTATTGCTCAGCGTCTGCAAAGTATCGTTCTCAATCACCCCATGCTGGTAGGACTGCAAGTGCGTCAGGGTAGATAGGTAGCGATAGGCGGATTCAACAAAATCCGTCAGCCACTGTTTCGCAGCTCCCTGGAAGGTGCCTGTTGTAGCGGGCAACCCCTGGGGCAACACCGAAGTTTGCACCGTAAAGCCGACATCCTTTTGGTGAATCTGGTAATAGACCTGTTCGTAGGTGGCACGGGCGGTGCGGATATTCTCCAGGGCTGTGGTCAGGCTTTGACCGCCGACGGCTAGATAGCGGGTTTGGTCAAACAGGAGTTCCAGGTTGAGGTAAGGCAGTTTGTCGTCATCATTGAGCGTGAAGGTGTAACTTGCGGCAACGGAGGGCCACTGGTTGATGCCGAGCAGGCGATCGAAATAGCGGAGCGAGATAGCTTTGGACTGCGCCGTTTTGCTGAGCTGATTGCCGTACACGTCCTGCCAGAGAAACGTCAGCGTTGCCTGCTGACCCACGCCTGCATAGGGATTGGCGCTGATTCGGGGCAGATTTGGTTTGTCGGTCATGCCGCGATCGACGGCGAAATCATTGATCGGTACCACCCGTTCATAGCTCCAGAGATCGTCGTCTGCGGTGGTGGTGGGATCATCGGCGAGGGGTCCGATCGGTAGCCCTTCCTGACTAGCAGAGAAGACGCTGGGCGTGGGCTGCACCTGGTAGTTGAGCAGGTGATAGAGGGCCTGCAAGTCATCCTCTGCTTTGCCGTCGTCTTTAGCCTCGACGCGTGGCCGTTCCAGCCGGAAGCCAATATTTCTAGGTGGGATGTGTAGCACTTTTTCCGTATCGGGGGCTTCGAGGTAAAGCGCTCCGGTTGTCAGGTCTACGGTGTCGGTTTGCCAGAGCACAAGGCTGTTGTGGAAGGGTTGGGCCAGGGGCGGCGGGGTTCCCGGCTGTTGCGGCAGGATCAGCAGGGTGAGGGATGTGGTTTGCCCATCGGTAAAGATTGCGTCTGGGAGACCAGTTGGATTGTCCGCACTGCCCTCGGCGTAGCGCAGATAGTAGCCGCCCGAATTCACCGTGCTGCACTCCCAGATCAACTTGATCCCGTTCGCCATTTCAGACTGGAAGTCCTGGTTAGACATGGAGTCCGGTTTGATTAGGGAAGCGTAGTAGAAACGAGGGGCAGTCTCGGCTGCCACCATCATCGCCATTGCTGTCGGTGACGTATTTCTGTCGGTGGATAGATTGGTCTTTAGTAAAAAGCACTCGCGGAGAGTTTGGCTGGTGAGACCGTCACTGTTCATGCCATACAGCAGGTACAGACGGGTGGAGTCCGTTATATGAGACCACGCATCTTCCAGCAGATTTTTACCTGCCTCATCGGTACCAATCAGTGAGTAGGTCGTCTTCAGGAAATCCGTGCTATTCGGTTCCGGCACACGGCGCACCGTGATCTTTACCTTGGTCGCCCAGGTGTAATTGGTTAACGCTCGAATATCACCTAGCTTTAGTTCTGTGTCTGTGCGATCGCCACTTGGTTCCCCATAATTGAGCGTCAAGCTGACACCTGTATTGCCTTTGC
>JBAUTA010001070.1:0-2538 GCA_049581985.1 Kovacikia sp. | reverse complement strand
CAAGCTGGTACAACGATACGCGGGCGATCGTCCTGACGATTCAACGACAGCCTGGGACCAACACCGTCCAGGTCGTAGACACAATTACAAAGCTGTTGCCAACATTGAGCAGTCAGATTCCTGCATCCGTTGAAATTGGGGTACTCTACGATGCGTCGCAGTCGATTCGCGATTCGGTGGCAGATGTCCAGTTTACGCTGGTGCTGACGATTACCCTCGTCATCTTAGTGATCTTTTTGTTTTTGCGAAATCTCTCAGCCACGGTGATTCCCAGTCTGGCACTGCCCGTATCGCTGATTGGCACCTTTGCTGTGATGTATTTGCTCCACTACTCCCTCGATAACCTGTCCCTGATGGCGTTGACGCTTTCGGTAGGGTTCGTCGTAGATGATGCGATCGTCATGCTAGAGAATATCGTCCGGCACCTGGAAATGGGCGAACCGCCGCTGGAAGCTGCTTTGAATGGTTCACGCGAAATCAGCTTTACGATCCTATCCATGACGCTCTCGCTGGTAGCGGTCTTCATCCCCATGTTGTTCATGACAGGGCTGTTAGGGCGACTCTTTCACGAATTTGCCGTGACGATCGCCGTCTCCATTCTCGTGTCGGGGTTTGTCTCCCTGACCCTAACTCCCATGCTCGGTAGTCGCTTTCTCTGGGTCGCCAATCATGCCAATCAAAGCCGCTTGTATCAGGCTTCTGAGCATGCGTTTGAGCGCTTCCTGGGCTTGTACGATGGGACGCTCAAAATGGCCTTGAAGTGCCACCGCACCACCATGATTTTGTCTGGTGTCATGCTGCTGGTGACCGTGGCTTTCCTGGTGATTGTGCCTAAAGGCTTTATTCCCAGTGAAGACACGGGTCAAATTACGGGGGTCACCCAGGCGGCAGGCGATGCGTCCTATGATGCCCTGGTAACCCATCAGCAGGCGGTCGTGGATGTTATTCGTCAGAATCCCAACGTCGATGCTGTGAACTCGAATATTGGTCCTGGTTCCAGTGCCAGTGGCAGCGGAGCAGCAGTTGCCAGCAATTCCGGCAACCTCTTTATCCGGTTAAAGCCACGCTCTCAGCGCAGTGCCAGTGCCGACGAGATTGTGCAAGATCTGCGAACTAAACTGACCTCTGTTCCAGGTATCCAGGTTTTTTTACAAAACCCTCCGGTGATTCCCATCGGTGCCCAGCAAAGTACTGGACTCTACCAACTGGCGCTCCAAAGTTCCGATATCCAACCACTGCAACAGTATGTACCGCAACTGGTTGACAAGATGAAGACGCTGCCGGAAATTCAGGATGTCAATAGCGATTTGCAGTTTGTGTCCCAGATCCAAATTAATATTAATCGCGATAAAGCCTCGGCGCTCGGCATTACGGCAGAACAAATTGAAAGTACGCTACGGGATGCCTATGGTGGTTACCAAGTATCCACCATCTATGCCACCAGCAACGAGTATCAGGTCATCCTGGAACTGGAACCGCAGTATCAGCAAGACCCCAACGCGCTGATGAAGCTTTACATTAACACCAGCAACACAGCGAGTACGGCTAATGCCAGCGCAGGTATCGCTCCTGGCACAACGTCCAATAGTTTGAGTAGCTCCAGTGCAACTGCTGGCAGTGCGTCCAGCAATAATGCCCTGGCTGTGCCGCTGAGTACCTTTGCAACCTTATCGCAGGGCATGGGGCCGTTGATGGTGAATCATTTTGGCCGGATGAATGCGGCAACCATTTCCTTCAACCTTGCGCCTGGTGTTTCCTTAGGTGCTGCGAATCAGGCGATCGATAAGCTGGTGAAAGCGGTCATTCCTACCAGTATCACCACCAATTTCCAGGGGGCCAGTCAACTGTTTCAAAGTTCGCTGCCCAGTCTGGCGCTGCTGTTGGTGATTGCTATTTTCGTGATTTATTTGGTGCTGGGTATTCTCTATGAGGATTTTATCCATCCGATTACTATTCTTTCAGGCTTGCCATCCGCTGGGTTTGGTGCGTTGTTAACGTTGCTAATCTTCCATGTGGAACTCAATGTTTATTCGTTTATCGGCATCATTATGTTGATTGGGATTGTCAAGAAGAACGGCATCATGATGGTGGACTTTGCCGTTGAAGCCCAACGAAATAACCCGATTAAACCCTCAGAAGCGATTTATCAAGCTTGTTTGATCCGGTTTCGCCCGATCATGATGACCACGATGGCAGCCATCATGGGCACCTTGCCGATCGCCCTTGGGTTTGGTGCGGGCTCTGAATCGCGCCGTCCTTTGGGCATTGCCGTCGTCGGTGGGTTACTCTTTTCCCAAATTGTGACCCTGTATTTAACGCCTGTGTTTTACATCTATATGGAATCGTGGCGGAAACAACTCAGGCAATTTAAGTTTAGGCAGATTTTCCTGCCGATCGGAGGGCGCTAAAGATGCAACAAAGGAATAACACCCTAGAATTGCGCCGCAGCATTCATCTATTCGCAAAATCCACCGATCAAAAGAGATCTACCTTCATCGTTCCGAAGTATCTACAGCAAGGGTTTGTACACCTTGAAGC
>JBAUTA010001069.1:0-2251 GCA_049581985.1 Kovacikia sp. | reverse complement strand
CCTCCGACCCCTGGAACCCCTTCCGCAGAACCAGACGTAACCCATGGATGGGATGTGGGACCGGGCGGGATCACTCGGACTCCGTCAGAAATTGTTGGGATTATTGTACTGGTAGGTATTGTGCTATTTGGCACGGTCGCCGCTACCAATGTGCTTAATTTCGAGGCCTTGACCCTGATTGTCTCTGGCATCCTGGTGGTGTTTGGTCAGGTGCTGGCGGGTGTGGTTGTGTTTGCAGTGGGGCTTTATCTGGCAAACCTGGCGTTTAATCTAATTGCCAGTTCCGGCGGAAACCAGGCTCGCATTCTGGCCCAAACCGCTCGGATTGCCATTATTGCCCTGGTCACAGCCATGGCTTTACAACAGATGGGCATTGCTTCCAATATTGTCAACCTGGCCTTCGGACTATTGCTGGGAGCGATCGCCGTCGCGATCGCCCTGGCTTTTGGTTTGGGGGGTCGAGATGTGGCCGCCGAACAACTGCGGGAATGGCTGGCAACCTTTAAGCAAAAATAATTGTAAGCGAAAATAATTGACCGCTACTTCAGGAGATTTCTAGCAAACAAAATACCCGTAGGCCAGGTTTGGCACTCAAGCAAGCAGCTGAGTGCAAAGACTCTGGCAAAATCTGCCCCTACCAATCCGGTACAGCCGGGAAATCTCCTAAAGTTCAGGGACAGGGTAATCGATGGCAAAAATTACCCTCGTAATCAGCAGTTCTGACCTGGGCGGGGTCAAGGCCACGGCTATATTTCTATCAAACTCTCTGGTTAATCCAGAGAGTTTTTTTGTGGTTCAAAATCCATCAAATTGTTGCAAAACGCTTGCCAAGATCCGTTATAGTACGATAGTACTATAACTGTAGATGGATGGTGTAACTGCTTACTCCCTGTTCCTTGGTGGGTATCAGATTACCGATTTTCGAGGATTAAAAAATGAATCGTCGTAAATCTCATGCGGCTAGTGTGAAATACATGCTGGCAGGCGGGTCTGTAGTCGCTGCATTGGGCTTGTTGGGAGGTCCGCGGGGACTATTACCCAACCCTTCCCTGGCGAAAGATACCTGCCAGGAAGTGGTTCAGTCAAAAACCGTTCTATCCAGGGAACAATTGTCCAGGTTGCTGGCAATCCCGGAGCGTTCCCCCAGAGTCCAGGTTCGTGAGGTCTTGAAAGCTCCCTATTGTAAACTCTCTACCCTCCAAATTAGAACAGGTGAACCCTCCCAGCGGGAGGCCTATCCCCTGGCATTCGACCCTCAAACCTGGCTGGTTGTTCTCTATGAAGGGGATGAATATGCGGGATATTCCTTCAGCTTTCGGCATTGAGGAGGGAAGACTGCTCTGCCTTTCCCTGTCCTGATGACTTTTCACAGCATCTTCTGCCCTCCCCTCCTATGGTCAACTGTCCCCCTATCTCAGCGTTTTCGATCAAAGTTGCACTGGGTCTGGTCCTGCTCTTGCTGCCGATCGGCTGTACGCGCTCAACGAGCAATCTGCCGCCGCTTGACATCAAGCTTTACCAGGCATGGGAACTGCAACCAGGGGACATTATCGGCGAACGGGAAGTGGTGGGCGGATTGGGGGACATTTCCATTGCCCTGAATGGCAACAATGTCTATGCTCCCTTCGCTGGACAGACTCAATTCGATAAACGTCGCTGCCTCATCTTTTCGAGTCCCGATGTCCCAGCCTACCTTTTTCGCTTCTGTGGTCTCGACAATCCCCGCCTGGGTCCGGTCAATCAGGGAGATGCGATCGGAAACGGGCGATTGCTAGAATTTGCGGCCCTCCGGAAACAACCCAATGGCACCTGGGCGATCGTTGAACCTGCTAAAGCTATCCTAGAACGCACCCTCAGCAAACCATGAAAACCCCCCTTGCTCCTGTTCCCCTTCCGGTTGCCCACCAGCGATTCTGGAGTTTAGCGTTTAACTTTTGGCGGAGTTCCCGCAAGCAGCAACTGGGAGGGCGTGATCCAGCGGTGGCGGTTGCCACTCCGATTGGGATTGGGTTGGTGGCGATCGCCCTGGGACTGGCTCCCCCGGCCCATGCTGCCTCCCGTGAAGGCGCGATCACGTTCAACCTGCCGTCTGACACCCCCTCGGCCTCAGATTCCTTTGATTCCCCTTCCTCAGAATCCCCTGCTGTGCGGGAGTCCGATCCGGCTCCTGCGGCTGCTCCTGCCGCTACTCCGGCTCCTGCTGCCGTTGCTCCCACTGTAGAATCAACTCCCTCCCCCAACTCCGCTGCCC
>JBAUTA010001068.1:0-2585 GCA_049581985.1 Kovacikia sp. | reverse complement strand
GTGATAAAGCAAAAGACTCCACAATTCAAGATCAAGCAAGAACCGTTATTGAAGGACATCAAAATAATGTACTAATCAGCCAAGTATGATTCTGCATGATTGTATTTTAGGAATACTTGGATAACAGCAGCAGGTTTACAAACATGCCTGTCTCAAGTAAGGAATTTGCTAAGCAATAATAACTTAGTATTTCTTTTAAGGAGGAACTTAACAATGACTGAATTGCTTGAACGGGCGATCGCCCAACTGAAAACCTTACCTGCTGACGAGCAGGATGCGATCGCTGCTCGTCTCCTTGCTGAGTTAGAAGATGAGCGGGTATGGAAAGCTCAGTTTGAATCGACGACAGATGCTCAGTGGGATCGTATAGCTGAGATAGTACGCCAAGAAATTGCTACTGATGATATCACTCCTCTTGCCGAAGTGTTTCCGCCTCAATCGTAGTTATGAAATCAAGCGTCACAAAAGCGTTTCGCAAGAAACTAGATGGGCTTCCCGCATCAGTTCAAGAACAAACGACCAAAGCTTATGAACTTTGGCGTTCAGATCCCTACCACAATAGTCTTCAATTTAAGCGGGTTAGCCAGCGTCAACCAATTTATTCGGCTCGTGTAAGCTTGGACTACCGAGTTCTTGGTTTGTTGGAAGATGATCACATTTACTGGTTTTGGATTGGCGCACATGCAGAATACGACGAGTTGCTTAAGCGGTTATAGCGCCAGTAGAAGTTGAAGATGGCAGTCATCCCCTATTTTATCTACCCTTTACGAAAAGACACTACCAAAAGCTCTACTAACCGCAGTTTTCTTGAGAGTGAATGCATAGCTGACAATGGCTGACGCTACAGAAGCCATCATCGCAGCTTCCGCTCTTTTTCTTTCATAAGGATTTTAGCTTTTGAGAAGCCGCGATCCGAAACCGGAATGGCTGAAGTCAAAAAAATCCCGCAGCCTTTCTCTCCAGTGCTTTTAGTGATCTGTTAAGACTGTTTTGCAGGGATGAAAACCCTCAAAACACCTGAAATATGAGGTTTGTAGATTTGAGTGACCCCTCAAATCTATCCTGACGGACTACTCGTGATCCGGTGGCACTTCGTTGCAGCGATGCTGCCCCTACCCCGTGAAGCCGATCTGGTAATTTATCTTCCCATCGTGGAAGCGATCGTGCGACTCGCGAATGCCTTATCTGCTGGAAGATGGCTATCACATTCGCCCTGGGCAGGGGCGACTTAGTCATAGCGACTTAGTCATAAGGATGTTAACGGGACTGCCGGAAAATTTCCATGAACTGTTAATGTGGTTAATTTAAGCAAGTGAAGGAATATTGCAATGCTAAAACCCCATGAACTTCTAGAAATGAAAAACCTGCTTGCAGAGAGGCAGCGTCAGCTAGAACTGGGTAATACGGTTGCGGCCCAGGAGGTTGAGAAACAGATCGAAGCGCTGAAACAAAGAATTCGTGAACAAGAATCCTGATTTGAGGGAGGGTCAAAGGTATATAGAGAGGAAAAAAGCGATCGCATTGTCGGCACAAACATTGCCAGATTAATATCCTGCAACCGCTGAAGCCCCAGGTCATAGAGTAAAGATTTATTGTCATGTACGGGAATTCTCCCATTCTGAGAGGTAGGAATGATGTCAGAGTTAGGTGGGCACTGCTCACGTTGGGGAGAAAGTTATGCGGGCTTGGGGAAGATTTGGTTATGTTGCATTGTTTCTGGTGGGGCTGGTTCTCACCCTCAAGATCACTGGCTGTAGTACTGCTAACCTCACCTCTAACACGATGCCCCTCGCAGCCGTTGCGCCGCTAGAGAACCCCAAACTACCCGACTGGATCGAGCAAATTAGTCCTTTAGGCGAAGCTAACCCCACCGCCCAAATCCGGGTACGTTTTAAGGAAGCGCTGATTCCCGTTGAACAGTTGGAGAGCAAAGATCAGCAGGCTCTATTAGAAAAATTTGCACTCACCCCACCCCTGCCAGGAAAGTTTCGATTTCTGACACCGCGGATGGTGGGCTTTCAGGCAGACCAGGCAACGCCCAAGGCAACCCGGGTTCAGGTTACCCTCAAGGCAGGGCTAGCAGACCTGAAAAACCATCGCCTCGACAAAGACCTGACCTGGACCTTCAACACCGAACCAATTAAGCTATCCAATCTTCCTGGTTCGCCACCCGCAGGAACTTCTGGCAACCAGGAAAGCAGCCCGTTTGACATTAAGCCTGTTCTCAAAATTACCTCCAACACGGAGCTAGATCCGGCATCGCTGCAAGAGAGCTGGCAACTGACGGCACTCGGACAACAAAACAGCGTGCCACTTAAAGTTGAGTGGCAGCAGGAAGAGACAAAACCAGCGGAAGTTTCCCCAGAGGAAACGTTTGATGTCAGCGATCGCACCTGGACTTACATTGCAGAACCCCGCCAAACCCTTGCTAAAGCAACGCGCTATCAATTGAAGATCGTGCCTGGGTTGCGTTCAGCAAAGGGCAATATGCCTAGCGAGAGCGTCTTTGCCAGTCAGATTGAAACCTATTCACCCCTGGCATTTCAGAAGCTTGGCTTCTATGGACAACCGGATGCAGGCGGAGC
>JBAUTA010001067.1:0-1670 GCA_049581985.1 Kovacikia sp. | reverse complement strand
GACCAAATTTGTCTAGACGAAGCTCAATGACAGGAAGAAATAACGCAATATTTTGCATTCTCCCACTTGCATAAGCCTTTGTTACCTTCTTATATCCGTCTATAAAAATGTAGTCATTAATCCCAATGACTTTAAATTCAGGAGGTAAAGACTCTATATCAGTGAAGAATTTTTCCCATGCCTCATCACAATCTCCACCGTAGTGCTGCACAACAGATGCAGGAGTATGGACGTGTAGATCCCATTTACTCCAGAGAGAACCGCGTGGATTGCTTGACATAACTTAGCTCACGAGTTTATTAATGACCGAAGTTTTACTGATAACAGCAGTAACATTCTACTCATATCTCTCTTGGGAGATGTGATCTTTATCACGATAGTGTTGTGTGTTGGCAGTGTTTAGCTCTTTACTAGGGAAATCGCAGCCGCCACACTCGCAAGTTCAGCCATATGTTTGAACATAGCTTCCGAAGCCCCATTTCCGCTGTCGCTGGTATCGCAGAAATAGCCTGCGTAGTGGTTGTGATCGCCAGCTTCCCTGATCACGAAAAGTTCACTTCTCTGGGGTCAACCCAAGCAAAGAGTTAGAGTGATCGTTCACTCCTCAACCTCCCAATCTTCAGCCTGCAACCCATCCACCCGCCCAAACTCTCGTGTGTTGTGAGTGACCAGGGTTAGATTATTCGCTAGAGCGATCGTCGCGATCTGCAAATCATAAACTCCGATGGGTGTTCCTTTGGTTTCTAACTGCGATCGGATAACCCCAAAGGTTGTAGCGGCAAGATCATCAAAAGGCAATGAGTCAAATTGCGCTAAGAATGCCTGCTGTAAAGCAAAGTTGCGCTCTGGATTTGCACTTTTCATTGCTCCAAAACAGAGTTCTGCTTTGACAATTGAACACACAGCTATCTCTGAAATTGGAACCGCTTCAAGCCGTTGCTTTAAGTTCAAATTTCTGCCCTTCAGATAAACGATACAGGTATTGGTATCCAGAAGATATCTCATTCCAGGGTTTCGCGTTCAGCTTGTTCAATTTGAGGGTGTCTAATAAACGAGTCATCCTGAATACAACCATAAAATTCTGAAAGGGGTTTAGCTTCACCTCCCTTTATCAGGCTGGTTTGATAGACAATCACTACCTCAATATCCGTATTTTTTATGTCAGGTAAATGAACCTGCAAGAGTCCGTCGCTACCAATGTGGGATTTTAGTGTGATGCTGTGCATAGTTCTTAACCCGTATCTACAAACTGCTTTCCTTACCCAATTCTTGCAAAATTCCCTGCAACTCCGCTATAGCCGCCTCCAATTCACCCATTGCCTCCTGTGCCAGGATTGCAGGTTCAGGTAAGTCGCCATTATCGCTTCCGTTTTCAACTTTGAGCCACACGATGTCTAAGTTGTAACCCCGATCAGCAATCCAATCGCGGGAAAATCTAATGTCGTGGGTCGTGGTGCTCATAAGGAAGCATTGTACCCTTCGTCCATTACCTGCACCAGGAATTATTTATAGGATTCCTCCTTCTCCATCAATGGGTTCTGCTGCAGTCTGGATCAAATTCTCATAGAGCGATCGCCAATCGAATGTTTCCCTTCACATTGCCATTGCAAGCCATCACAGCACCAATGCAACCCGTTATATGACGAATGTGGTCCCTTACAACTCAAATG
>JBAUTA010001066.1:0-3601 GCA_049581985.1 Kovacikia sp. | reverse complement strand
CTAGGAGGGTGGCTAAGTCTGGTGCTGGAGGGTTGCTGCCCCCTCTGCCAGCGATCGACCCCTCAGGAATTTTGTTTAGACTGTCGGCGTCAAATCCAACGTTGTCAACTGCATAATACTGATCAGGGGCAATCGGGGCAACCTGCTGTCTTTGCCTGGGGAAGCTATACTGGCAGCTTGAAACGGACAATCGCTGCTTTTAAATATGAGAATCAGCCTCACCTGGCCCGCCCGTTGGGACACTGGATGGCCCAGAGTTGGTTAGAGAGTCATCAACATTCAACGAATTTGGTGGTTGTTCCAATTCCCTTGCACCCTAGCAAACAAAAACAACGCGGCTTTAACCAGGCAGATCTACTGGCCCAATATTTCTGTGAGCTAAGTGGATTACCCCTGGAAACTCAGGGCTTGGAGCGATCGCAGGAGACGATCGCCCAATTCAAGCTTTCGGCTACTGAACGGGAAGAAAATCTGGCCCAGGCCTTCCGAATTGGTAAAGCCTTTCTCAAAAAAATGCCTGATCACCCGGTTCTGCTGCTGGATGACATTTACACGACTGGTGCAACGGTCAAATCAGCCACCCATACCCTGCGACGACGGGGGATCCGCGTTTGCGGAGTTGTTGTTTTAGCCAGAACCTGCCCGGAGATCACCACACGAGATCGGGAAAAGGATAGGGGGTAGGCCCTAAATATTGCCTGAGGAGCCTGGGCAACCTCAGTTCTTCATCAATCCATGCTCCAAAGCATAGCGCACCAATTCCGTGCGACTGTTGGTGCCAGTTTTGTTGAATAAGCGGCTGACGTACTTTTCCACATTACGAACGCTGGTATCCAGGCGACGGGCGATTTCTTTGTTCATCAAGCCATCTACCACCAGATCCAGGACACTTTGCTCTCTGGGCGTAAAGTCAATATCGACCGTCGCCTGGGATTGGGCGATCGCGCCTTTCTGGGTCAACATCGATCGAATCTCTGCGATTTGCCGTGCCATTTCAGCCAGGTTATGCCCTTCATCATCGGAGGCAGCGGCTTGCAGAGTTTTTTGCTTATCTAGCAGGTTGGTCACGACTGCCACCAACTCATCCGGATCAAAGGGCTTGGAAATATAGGCATCGCATCCGGCGTTATAGCCCTGAATCCGATCAGAGGTCATGCCCCGTGCTGTCAGGAATACAACAGGTAACGTTTTGAACTGAGGATCTTCCCGCAGGCGCTTCAGGAACTGGTAGCCATCAACTTTAGGCATCATGATGTCGGTGATAATCAGATCAGGTAACTTCTGATGCGCCAACTCCAATCCTTCATTCGCGTTACTGGCAACGTCTACGGAAAATCCGCTATCTTCCAGGTAAGCTTGCACAGCTTCGCGCAAACCTGGTTCATCATCGACTAATAACAGTTGATCCGGCATCTGGATGCTCTCTCTTGTGACCTTTCATCCACCCCCATTGTAGCCATAGCTGTCGTTGCTTACGATCCTGTCCATTGTCTAGATTTTTCAGGGAAGAAAGCTGATGAGTGACTTAGAAAATTGGTACATCGTGAAGCAGGAGAATGGTCAATGCACGATTCTGCCCGCAAGTCAGGTTGAAACTGGGCCAACCGAGAGTGGGCCGACGCCAGAGCGTTGGGGACCCTACCCCTCTCAACAGGAGGCGATCGCCCGTCGGATTGGTTTGATTCGGGCCGGAAAATGTCATCCCGCTTAGAAAATAGGGAAAAAGGGAGGGGGCGTTACCCTATGACTTCGTATCCGTGCGGTTTCCCTGCTGGGCTTTGATTTGTTGGGTCAGGACTTCCAGCCCTTTGGCATATTGCGGATCGGCAGGGGTCCCAATTTTGTCCCGGTTTGTCGTTAATTCTTTGCGTTGCTCGTCGGTCAGCTTTAGTTCCACATCTGGATCAATACCGTGTTTATTGATATCCCGACCGTTGGGGGTCAAATATTTGGCGATCGTCACAGCCATCCCAGAACACTCTTTACCAGGACCTGCACAATCACTCAGGCTACGAACTGACTGCACCAGCCCCTTACCAAAGGTTTTTGTGCCGACGATCGTCGCCCGTTTATTGTCCTGCAATGCCCCTGAGAGAATCTCGCTGGCGCTAGCAGATCCACCATCAACCAGAACGACCAGCGGTTTGTTGGTGAGGGCGCGGTTATTGGCTCGTTCCCGATCCTGTTCGCCCTGACGGTTAACGGTGGAGACGATGCCGCCATCCTTTAGCCACATTCGGGCAATATCAATGCTGGTGTAGAGCAACCCACCGGGATTAGACCGCAGGTCAAGGACATAACCGTTGGCTCCTTGCTTTTCCAGCTTTTCGATCGCGGTCTTCATTTCACCAGGCGCGTTGGCACTGAACTGAACCAACCGGATATAGCCGATATTCCCTGTAGGAGCCTTCTGAAGGCTATAGCGCACAGGATGGATTTCAATTTTTGCCCGCTTGAGCTTGTAATCTAGCTGCTTGCCGCCTCTTAGAATAGTCAGTGTGACCTGGGTTCCCGCGGGACCTCGAATCAACGTCACCGCCTTATTCACATCCATGCCTTCGGTGCTTATGCCATCAATTTTGGTAATGATGTCTTTAGATAGGATGCCAGCAGAAAAAGCTGGTGAATCTTCAATCGGAGCAATAACCGTGAGCTTTTTCGTTTTTTCATCCGCTGCCAGTTGAATGCCAACCCCGGTCAACTCACCCGAGGTATCAATCTGCATATTCTTGAACTCTTGCGGATCCATGAAGCGGGTGTAAGGATCATTCAGCTTTTTCAGCATTTCTCGAATGGACTTATACGCTTCTTCTTTGCTGGTATAAGGCTTGTTCAAATATTCCTGGCGGACTTTCTTCCAGTCAACCTGGTTAAACGTGCCATCCACGTATTGCTGATCGATGATTTGCCAAACTTCATCCACCAGCTCTTTCGGACTTTCACTAAAAAAGGCTTGTCCAGCAGATAAATGAAGCCCGGCTCCAGTAACAGTCACGGCACCGACCGCAATGGCGGTTGCACCTAAAACAAGCCCACGTTTTGTGATTGCCATAGTCCTGAGTCGAGGGGGAAACTGCAAAGATTACGCTCAATCTAGCATAGGCGATCGCAGGAAGGTGGGTGCCCCTCTCAGCCAAAATCGTCTTTATCGGTCAAACCCAGGCGGCTTAGATCCCTACTTGCTGGGGCGTTAATCCCAATTTGAAGGAATATTATGCCCAAAAAATAGGTATGAGAAGGAAAAGCCTTCGGACAGGAGTTTCTCACGATTTCTGGGAAACTGGTTGCCGAAGGCTTTGCCTGGATAACGCGATCGCTTGAGCAGATTACATCATGCCCATGCCGCCCATGCCGCCCATGCCGCCCATGCCGCCCATGCCGCCCATGCCGCCCATGCCGCCCATATCGGGGGCACCGCCAGCGGGTTTCTTCTCTGGTTTTTCGACGACTAGCGCTTCAGTGGTCAGGACCATGCTGGCAATGGATGCCGCATCCTGAAGCGCTGAGCGGACTACCTTAGCAGGGTCAACAATCCCAGAAGCGATCATGTCTTCAAACTGGTGGTTCAAGGCGTTGAATCCCTGGTTGAACTCCATGTCCC
>JBAUTA010001065.1:0-2451 GCA_049581985.1 Kovacikia sp. | reverse complement strand
TCGACCTCCCCATCTCCCGACCTCGCCGAAAAGGCACGGATTTACCGGGAGTATTACAGCATTGAGCGGTTGCGAGCACTGGTAGAGCGACCGAGCTGGCGGCGGGAAGGCTTTCAAGACCTATGGCAGGGGTTACGGGTGACGTTTCAGCTCTTTGATGAGAATTGGCGGGGACAGGTGTTGGGTCTATCGCCGTTGGATGGTGATTTGTTTGGGTCGCATACCTTAGTTGATCTGGAGGGGTGTGGCATCGACAACCATGACCTGATGTTAGCGTTGCGGGGATTGTCTCTCTACGAGCAAAAGGGGCAATTACGCCGAGTCAATTATGGGGCACTGGATGTTGAGGAGTTGGGAAGTGTTTACGAAAGTCTGCTGGAGTTCCACCCTTATGTGAGTCAGGTTGATGGAATTTGGGAATTCCAGTTGGTGACGGGTAGTGAACGGAAGACGACGGGTTCTTACTATACGCCACCGGAGTTGGTAGGGCAGTTAATTAAGAGTGCGTTGGAGCCAGTCATTGCGGATCGGCTGCGGGTGGCTGAGGAAGAGTTTAGGAAAGTCGGGAATCGGGAGTTGGGAGTCGGGAGTCGGGGTGCTCAAGATGGGATCTTATCAGGATCTTCGGGTTTGGCAGGAAGCGATGAGTCTGGCAGAGATGAGTTATCAGGTGACGAAAGCATTTCCCAAGGAGGAAATGTACGGGATGATCTCACAGATTCGCAGGGCAGCAGCATCGGTTCCAGCGAACATCGCCGAGGGTTATGGTCGGGAGAATCGGGGGGAATACATCCAGTTTCTACGGATAGCTCAGGGATCGTTGAAGGAACTGGAAACCCATCTGCTTCTATCGGTAAGGGTGGAGTTGATGACACCTCAAGCGTCACAGACGGTTCTTCAACAGTGCGAAATCGTCAGCAAAATGCTGCGATCGCTAATTCGAGCTATGCAAGCCAAAAAGTCAGGAATGGGGAATCGGGAGTCGGGAGTCGGGAAATCGGGAATCGAGAACTAAGCCCGACCTCCCTATCTCCCGACCTCCCTATCTCCCGCCCCATCTCCCTCCAACAACTCCAAGAATCCGCCCTCCTCTCCCTCAAAGTCTGCGATCCGGCTTGTGGTTCAGGACATTTCTTGCTGGCAGCAGCACGACGAATTGGCAAGGAACTGGCACGGGTACGCACGGGAGAAATGCAACCAGGGGCGGAGCCGTTGCGGGTAGCGATTCGCGATGTGATTCAGCACTGCATTTATGGTGTGGACTTAAATCCGCTAGCGGTGGATCTGTGTAAGGTGGCGCTCTGGTTAGAGGGGCTGTGTCGAGGTTTATCGCTGAACTTTCTAGATCACAGAATTAAGTGTGGTAACTCATTGGTCGGGGTGTTGGATCTAGATTGCCTCAAGGAAGGAATTCCAGACAACGCCTATAAGCCTGTGACTGGGGATGACAAAAACATTGCATCGCGCAACAAGAAAAAGAACAAAAACGACCTAGAAGACATGCAGCGAGGCCAACTTGCCTTGGAGTTGGAGTCCACCTTTGAGAAAGACCGAGAGGAGTATGCCAAGGCGTGGCGTGAAATTGAGGTGATGAAGGATGATGATCCGGCAGCGGTGCATCAAAAGCAGAAACAGTATGAGCGCAATCGCCATCTGGTCTCATGGTTACGGGATCGCTCAGCCTGTAATCTCTGGGCAGCAGCATTTTTTATGCCATTGACAGAGCAGAATCTACAGCTCTTGCCGACTTCGGGGGTGTTGGACAATTTACTCAAGGGCAACTGGGCAACACAATCGATCGTGGATGCGGCGAATCAGTTGGCGGAGGAAAAGCGATTTTTTCATTGGCCGTTGGAGTATCCAGAGGTGTTTGAACAGGGTGGGTTTGATTGCCTTATTGGAAATCCGCCTTGGGAAAAAATTCAAGTTGAAGAACGACCATTCTTCATAACTAAATCTCCTGAAATTTCAAAAGCCACTGGATCTAAGCGAAAAAGACTGATTGAAAGACTACAAAGAGAGAATCCTGAATTACATAGAGACTTTGAAAGATATAGGAAAGATATCGAGTCAATCGATAAATTTATTAAGCTGAGCCTTCGGTTTCCTTTAACTGGGAATGGAAAAATGAATACGTACTCAGTTTTTTCAGAACTCTTTTTAACTGTTGTTTCTAGGAATGGAGTAAGCGGAGTAATAGTTCCACTAGGAATAGCAACAGATGATGGCAATAAACAATTTTTCTCAAGAATAGTAGAGGATGAGAGGCTACTCTCACTATGGGGATTTGAAAACGAAGAATTTATTTTTTCTGAAGTGCATCATGCATTTAAGTTTGTCCTCTTGTCAGTTTCCGGACATAACTTCAATCAAGAAATAGCTAAATTCGCCTTTTTCTGCCGAAAAGTTGGAGACATCAGAGAATTGTCAAGGCAGTATGCAATGAAAGCT
>JBAUTA010001064.1:0-4986 GCA_049581985.1 Kovacikia sp. | reverse complement strand
TTGCCAGGCTACCAGGTGATCTGGGCTACTGCCACCACAGACCACAGCGGGGCCACGATCACGATTCAGGTCTACCAGGAGATGTGGCGCACTCCTCCCTGCCGTTTTTATCTATCCTTGATTTATTCACGTAAGCGTCTCTAAAATCTCACTGAAGTATCTCTAGCTCTTCAGCACATGCATAAAATGTTCTTCGTTTCCACATTCTGAAGTCTCTGCTTTCAAGTAGGAGATTATGAATTACACCGAGCTTCTGATCAGCTAACGACTCCGTTCACCCGCCGCTAGTAACCTCTCGAACACCGCGCTCAAATTAATGGTTGAGCGGGTCATGGGGGATAGTTTGAGGAGGGTTGAATCCTTCAAAAATATTTTGATGGCCGACTAGCTGCAAGTCTTGATCGGATTTCTGGGCGGAGGCATATTTGATTGGGAGTTCAATCATAAATTCGGTGCCTAATCCAGGTTCAGAGCAGAAATTTAGCTTTCCCCGGTGTTGCATGACAACAGTTTGATAGCTTGCAGTCAATCCCAATCCCGTTCCTTGACCAACATCCTTTGTGGTGAAAAAGGGATCGAATATCTTGGATTGAATTTCGTGGGGAATACCGGGGCCGTTGTCAGTAATCACAATGCGAACCATTGCCGCCTGGGTTCCGCTGGCAGGAATAACGTCGGTGCAAATGGCGATCGTCTTGTGATCTGCCTGCCAATCCCTCAGGGCATCTGCTGCATTCAACAAGATATTCATAAACACCTGATTCAACTCCCCCGGATAGCACTGCACTAGCGGTAAATCACCGTACTGCCGAATGATCTGAATATCTTCTCGAAGCGCGGTTTGCAGCACCAGCAACGTGTTGTCGATCCCCTCGTGGATATCTACGGTTTTTCGTTCTGCTTCATCTAGACGAGAAAAATTTCGCAGGGAAAGCACGATCTGACGAATGCGATCGGCTCCAAACCGCATTGAACCGAGAATTTGGGGCAGATCTCCGAGCAGAAAATCAAGTTCGATCGCCTCTAGCTGTTTCTGCAAATCGGCATCAGGTTGGGGATTCTGCGCCTGATAAGCCTTCACAAGCTGGATTAAATCTTTAATGTAAGACTCGACATAGGGAATATTGCCATAGATGAAGTTGATGGGGTTATTAATCTCATGGGCTACTCCTGCCACCATGCGTCCCAGGCTAGACATTTTTTCGTTTTGAATCAGCTGTGCCTGAGTCAACCGCAATTCCGTCAGGGTTTCAGCCAGATGCTTTGCCTGGGCAGCACTTTCTGCGGCTTGCTGCTGCACCTGGGCATAAAAACGAGCCTGCTGAATCGAAATGGCTAACTGATCGGCCACTGCCTGAGCCAGCTTTTGGTCGTTCCGGGTCCAGTAACGTAGGCGAGAACACTGGTTAAGGTAGAGGATGGCATAGAGCGTTTCCTTCGTTTGGACAGGAACCACCAGAGAAGATTTAATTTGCGCTTGCTGGTACTCTTCATTGTCGGGACCAATCCGCTCATCCTGAACCACATCGCTAATCACCACCCGACTCCGATTTTGAATCACCCACCGAGTAAGGGGACCGTTGGTATCAAATTCATTCGCTGTAACGGGGAAGGGCGGACGGCAAACTTCGTAAAGGTGCTTGTAACTAGCGGTGAATCGCAATTTGGCATCTTTCTCTGAAGATGCGGGGGGTTGGGAATGGCGGGAGTCGCCCAGATCCTCCACGAGATGCACCAAACACCGATCGATCCCTAGCGCTTCCAGCAGTTGGGAGATCGCTCCATTCAAAATGGTTTCCAGATTAAAGCTCTGACGCGTTTGAGCCGTGATCTGGTTGACCAGACGCTCTCGCTTTGCCTGCTGCTGGGTCTGTTCATAAAGCTGCGCTTGACGGATGGCAATTTCAAGCTGCTGGGCCACCGACTGAATAAATTCAACCTCTATCGTTGACCACTGCCGTGGTTGTTCCAAAAGACAGGCAAGAAAACCGATTGAGCTATCCTGAGAATTCACGGGAACCAGCAAATTAGCTATAGCTCCCAGCACGGTTGCATCAGGTTGGGGAGAGCAACCCCGCAGGGCGGCAACCCACTGTTTCACCCGCTGGGGCGGTGATGAAGCGGGAATAACGCCACTGTTAACGACTAATTCTCCACGGGCGATCGTTGTTGCCACCGCACCCAACGTTGCCAAAGGATAGTAACCCAACCAGGAACGCTTTTGATTCAGCTTCCCTCCCTCAGATTCCTGATTTAAGTCAGGTCGAGTATGTTCACAGACAACCTGAATCCGCTGAGTTTCCTGAAAATACCAGAAAAAGCTACAGCGATCGAGTTTCATCAGCGTGGCAACTTCATCCACCGCTGTTTGCAGGACAACTTTTAATTCTAGAGAGTTGCGTACCCGATCAATAATGCCGCGTAATAGCGCATTTTGTTTTTCCGGATGACGCAACCCATGAATCGATACCCGATCAGTTTTAGAATGCTTGGGGAACACGCGAGGCAACAATGGGAACAGTAGCCAAAAAATTAGTCAAACTCTACCGCTAATTTTTAAGGGATGATGCTGTAAGTCTTCCCTAAAAAGTAGTGAAAAGCGAGTGTAGACGCCCCTGTGATCGTAGACCAAAATTATAGGAAATCTAACTAACTTAGGATGTATACGGGCTAACATGCCCTGAAAGGGGTGAGGCAAGGGGGGGAAGCTAAGCAGTTTGCCGATCGGCAGATCCATAAAGTTTAGGGAGCAGGTAGCAGGGTCCCCCACCCCGTACCTTACCTGGGGGCACGCTACCTTACTTTAAGGTTGGACATCAGCTACTTCCGGCATCTTTCCTGGGGCGTATTGACGATAGGTTCATGAGTCAAAAATCTTCCATCTTCCATCCTAAATTTCTGGTTCTCACCCTCGGATTTACCCTGGTGGCAACCGAATCTGTTCTCGCCCTACCTTCTCCAGCGGATACGCCTGAAGAAGTGCTACGGACCGAGATTATTACGGGGGCACGATCGCCCATTGATGGCAAACCGCTAACTGCTACCGAATACGCTCAACTCCAGGCAGAGCTTCGAGCAGCACCTCCAGAGAAAATTGTGCTGGCTCCAGTCATTCGAAAACAGATCCGGTTGCTGAGACTCCGCAAATTCATCAAAACCTTCTTTCCTTTTGTTCCAATACGTTGATTTGTAGCGAAATACACAATTCTTTTCAGTGAAACATGCATTCAATCCAACCAGATGCCTGAATATTCGGGCACGATAGAGAAAGGAAGCAGGGGGTAAGAGGGTCCGGTGTCAGCGTTCTCTCAAGCAAACCTTTCTGCCTTTTGCCTTCTATCGCGATTGCCAGCTTGGTTAGGGCCTAAGGATTAAAGGGAATGCGGGTTGCCCCCAGTCAGGGGAACCACCCTCACCCCGCCCTAACGAATAGGGCTATGGCTATACCAACGACTAAGGGACCGTAGAGAAATAATGTCATGGTTTTTGCTATCCGTTGTCGGTTGTCAGTCGTCAGCTTTGCCCCCTGTTGCAGGCTGGAAGCTGAATGCTGAAGACCGACAGCGATCCAACAGGGGCAATTATTTTTCTCAAACCTTCAGTCTTCTAAGTGATTTACTAAAAAAAGGTGTGTAGTATGGCAGGTTCGTTATTATCCGATGCCGGTCAACGGTTGGAAGAGGCATTGAAATACACTTCTATTTCAGAGGATGCAGTTGAGACTCTGAAATATCCTCAAACCAGCCTGACCGTTTCCATTCCCGTGCGAATGGATGACGGATCTCTCAAAGTATTTCAGGGTTACCGGGTACGCTACGACGATACCAGAGGGCCTGGTAAAGGTGGAGTCCGCTACCATCCCAACGTGACGCTGGATGAGGTGCAATCCCTGGCGTTTTGGATGACTTTTAAGTGTGCAGCTTTGAGCCTCCCGTTTGGAGGTGCCAAGGGCGGCATTACCGTGAACCCCAAAAAACTTTCCAGAATGGAATTGGAGCGGCTAAGCCGGGGCTATATTGATGCGATCGCTGATTTCATCGGACCCGATGTTGATATCCTGGCCCCCGACGTATACACCAACGCCATGATCATGGGTTGGATGATGGATCAGTACAGCATTATCAAGCGGCAGATCAGTCCAGCCGTGGTCACAGGAAAACCCATTAGCATGGGTGGCAGTTTGGGGCGAGAGTCTGCAACCGCGATGGGAGCCTTCTTTGTGATTGAGGCAATGTTGCCCAAATTTGATCAACCCCCGCAAGCTACAACCGTTGCTGTCCAGGGGTTTGGCAATGCAGGTGCTGTTCTGGCAGAACTACTCTTCACGGCGGGCTACAAAGTCGTGGCAGTTAGCGATTCGCAGGGGGGAATTTACTCTAAAGGAGGGTTAGATATCCCCAGTATTCGCCAGTTCAAAGATTCCAGCCGGCGTATTCAGGCCCTTTATTGTGTTGACACCGTATGCCACACCGCAGCCGAAGAAGTGGTTAGTAATGAAGACTTACTCACGCTCGATGTTGATGTGTTGGTGCCTGCTGCCCTGGAAAATCAAATAACGGAAGCCAATGCAGCAAACATCCGGGCAAAAATGATCTTTGAAGTGGCAAATGGACCGATCTCCTCCTCAGCAGATGAAATTTTAGAAAAAAAGGGGATTTACATTTTCCCCGATATCCTGGTCAATGCCGGAGGCGTAACCGTTAGCTATTTTGAGTGGGTACAAAACCGGAGTGGCTTATATTGGACCTTAGAAGAAATTAACCAGCGATTAAAGTTCAAAATGGTGGAAGAGGCAGAACACATTTGGGCGATCGCCCGCGAACTCTCGATTTCCATGCGAACGGCTGCCTATGTTCATGCTCTCAGTCGTCTGGGAGATGCTATCAGCGCCAAAGGGACGCGGGATTACTACCT
Organism: Kovacikia sp.; assembly: GCA_049581985.1. Classification (GTDB taxonomy): domain Bacteria; phylum Cyanobacteriota; class Cyanobacteriia; order Leptolyngbyales; family Leptolyngbyaceae; genus Kovacikia. Next base: position 72 of record JBAUTA010001064.1, on the reverse strand, counting down.
GAATGGACACTAGTGTTGCAAATCATAAATTTTGCAACAGGGGGGTGTGGGGGCTTCGCCCCCAAAAGGGGG
>JBAUTA010001063.1:0-1951 GCA_049581985.1 Kovacikia sp. | reverse complement strand
ATCCTTTCCCTATCGCTGGCTGTGGCAGAAGAATCCATTCAGCGTCGGGCCGTGCTCTACGACAAGGAAGGAGATGCTCACTTTGATACGATTAGTGCGTTTATCAAAAGTGTGCGGGGCTCTGATCCGGATGCTGCCCTTTATTGGCTGGCACGCATGGTCTACGCCGGAGAGGATCCCCGCTTTATCTTTCGCCGTTTAGTCATCCTGGCAGGGGAGGATGTGGGGATGGCAGATCCCAATGCCATTGTGGTGGTGAATGCCTGCGCTCAAGCCTTCGATCGCGTGGGCATGCCCGAAGGACGTTATCCGCTGGCCCACGCCACGCTTTACCTGGCAACCGCCCCTAAATCCAATAGCGTCATGGGCTTTTTTGATGCCCTATCGACGATCGAGCAGGAACGGGAAGCGGACGTTCCCTCGCCCTTAAAAGATGCGAACCGGGACAAGAAAAGCTTTGGGCATGGGGCGGGCTATCTCTATCCCCATGCTTACCGGGATCACTGGGTCGCTCAGCAGTATCTGCCCACCAGTCTGCAAGGGCAGGTATTTTACCAACCGTCGGATCAGGGATATGAAGCGGGTATTCGCATCCAGGTCACACGACGGCGAGAAGCCCAACTGGCGGCCCTGGTAGAAGGCGTTGGAGTAGCAATGCCGGAAATTCTAACCTTTAGCACCGTAGATTCTGCCCAGGAACGTTGGTTGCAACGAACGATCGGTAAGGCGGGAGAACGGTTAGGAGGCGTGCGCGATCGTCTGTTTGATCTGGCCCCACCCCAACGCCATCACCTGATCCTGAACCTCAATGCGGGCAGTGGGTTGCTCACCTGGGAAGCCGTGCGCCGAGTTCCCGAAGGTGGCGTCTATGCCTGTGTTTACAGTGCCACTGATGCCGCAGCCTTGAGCGAACAGGCAAACGCCTTAGGGGAATTAGCCCGTCCGATTATTTTGTCTACGACGTTGCCCGAATTAGCCCCTAGCCTGACGTCCAAAGCCCCTGATGTTCAATTCGATCGCATCATTGGACGCAATACCTTAATACGTGAACCAGCCAAAGCCGAAATCCTTCGGTTACTGGTTAATTGGCTCCAACCGGATGGCATCATTGCTTTGGCGGAAGCCATTCCCCGCCATGCTCAACGGTTATATCGTCTGCTAGATCCCACCTGGTTAAGTGCCAGCCTTTACAAAAAACTGACCCAGGCAGAAGAACAGATCTATACCCAACCCTCCGATCCAATGGTGAATTGGGATGTTGCAGATCTTCAGCGGATGTTTGAAACTGCTGGCTTAGTGGCAGAAATTCAGGTTGAGCAAACGATGACTGAACTATTGATCACATCCCCTCTGATCGATCGCTGGTTCACATCTGCATCGGCTTCCCAACCAAGCTATGCAACCCATCTACAGCGATCGCTTTCCGCAGCCGAGATTACTAAACTCCATGGACTATTTAACCGCTTGGTGAATCAGACTGTGCCCTGGGGAGGAGCGATCGCCTTTATCTATGCCCATCCTTAAGGAGGTATAGCAGTTTGCCGCGCAAGGGACTAGGCATCTTTGCATTTACGCCAAATCCCCAAGCCCAAGCCCAGCAAACCGGGTAGCAGAGCGGGCGTCGGAATAGGACTCGCCAAACGCAGTTCACCAAATGCAAAGCCATTTGCTTGCGATTGGGCATTAATGGTGATGGTGGTGAGAGAAGTTAAGGGATCATCGGAGTAGAATCCAAAATACTGAGCCCCCCCCACCCCATTGACCGCTTGCGTAATAATGGAATTGTTTGATGCTGCTACGGAAATGTTGAACGTGCTAAATACGTTAGGTTGCACGTATAAATCGAAAGCATTAATACCAACCGGCAACGTAATGCTGAGCGTCGAAAAGGGAGTCGCATCTGTTGTGGCATTGGTGAAGTACACCTCACCTGTATAGCCATGACTCCACG